>DATEQL010000658.1:0-15981 GCA_035272665.1 Allostellaceae bacterium | reverse complement strand
GCCCGGTTCAGACCGAGCTGCGAGAACAAGCGTTGGATATTGAGCCCCGCAGATGCCAGTACGCGCGCGAACTCGCTGATACCCGGTCGACCGGGCTCGGTAACGCCGCCGGCGTCGCGTTCTGGTTCCAGCGGGGCGTCGGTTATCATAGCTTCGGGATGCAAGGTATCGGATCCGGAGAGACCGACTTCGGGCGTAATCAGCGTGACCAGCTTTAATGCAGCGATCGACCCCTGGGGCCACGAGATCTCGCTCGCCGAATATTTCTGATTGAGTTCTCCAATCTGTGGCAGGGGGCAGTCTGTCGCGCTGGCGGTCGTATCTCTATTAGCGCTCAGCTGTCGAGGCCCTTTTGCCGCCTTCTCAAGTCTGGGCTTGTACTGACCAAGGTCTGGCTTGGTCTCGCTGACACCCACAGCAAGCGTTACGAGCTGTGCCCCGACCTGGTGCGACTCGCGATGTGTCTGCTCGATCGCGACTGTTAGCAGGCCAAGCAATAATTGCGGCCCGTGTTGAGCAAGCGATTAACCGAATAACTCCCGGTTGGCACCGTAACCCCGGGCGCGAAAGAGAAGTGATGATTGCCGTTTTCCCAATTCAGGATAAGCGGAGTGACGAAGATATCCGACAAGCCACTCACATCGCCGGCCTTGAAAATACTGATATTCAACCCCAGGCGTTCAGCTATTGTACCGCTAACATGCGCGTTGATGACGACAGGGATGGCGATGGCGGTGCCGATCCGCGCACCAAGAATCTCATAGTCGGTCAGATACGCGAATTTACTGAGGTTGGCCCATATTGTTTCATCGGAGGCCCCGGCGACGCGCCCGCCGAGCGGACGCAGGCCGATGCTCCCGTTGTAACGAAACAGGTCATCTCGATAGTATAAGCCAGGCGGACCGAAGATCCCCGATTGCCAGTCGCCGTAAGTGCCCTGAAGATAGTTGCTGCCGCCACTCTCGCCTGCGAGCCCCGGGCAAGCGCCGAACAGGACAGTGATGGCAACGATCCCGCAGGCAAGACGTGCGAGCTTGATCACGCTTCCTCTCTTCGGCACTGCTTCGAAGCCGACCAACGACGGCCAACCGAGCAAGCCGTAACTAATGAACCTCGATCGTTGAAGCGGCCTTATCGTGATCAAATTGATAGGCGTTCCGCGCCGGCGTAATTGCAGATCGGTGCGGTTTTATATGAAACCCTTGCGACAATAACGTCGCAGCGCGATTTCCGAATAGCAGTCCCGTTTCGAGACAGTCCACTACTACCTATCTTGATAACCGAGGCCAAAAATTTAATAAACGGATCAGGAGGGTTCGGACATGAGAAACGTTCCGCCAAGCGATGCCGCGGAAAGCCCGTTTCTGTGGACCCGCGGGATCGCCGCCCGCGAGACCCTGCGCTACCTCGACAGAAGAGGGATAGATGCGGAGCCGCTGTTGTCGAAGGCCGAGCTTTCGCGAGGTCTGTTGTCGCAGGACTCTGGTGGCGTATCCGTCGTTTCCCAGTGCCGGTTCCTGGAACTTGCCGCAATCGAGACGAACGATACGCTGCTGGGGCTGCATCTCGCGGCAGAGATGGACCCGCGAGACATAGGCATCCTTTTCTACCTGACGGCCTCGTCGGCGACGGTCGCCGACGGGCTCGAACTCCTGGCCCGATATGTTGGAACAACAAATGAAGCAGTCCTCGTCGAAATCTCGCGGCACAAAGTCGAGACAGTCCTGACGCTTCATCTTGCGCTCGAATTTGAAGTTCCTCGCCGTCAGTTTCTGGAGTTCATTGCGCTGGAAGTCATGAGAGCGCTAGGCAGGGTGACAAACCGCGATTTCGCCCCGTCGCGGATAACATTCGCGCACACGCGGAACTCGGGCCTGAGGGAGCTTCATCGCATCTTGCGGTGCCCGGTCGAGTTCGTCTGCGCAGCAGACAGCTGGGTGTTACCGCAAAGCATTATGGAATTTCCGATAGTCTCCGAGGACAGCCACCTGCTGCAGATCCTGGAGACGCATGCGGACGATCTGCTCGCGCAGCGACACACGGCAGCCGGACTGCGGGGCTTAGTGGAAAACCAGCTCCTTAGCGTGCTTCCCAGCGGCAGGGTGCGGGCGGCGATGGTCGCTCAAAAACTCGGCATGACCGAGCGGTCATTCAGGCGGCGCCTTGCTGAGGAGGGCGTAACTTTCAGCGAAATCCTCGACCGTTTACGGTACAGCCTCGCTCTTCGTTACCTTGAAGACCAGCGTACTTCACTCCAACAGATCGCTTGGCTGCTCGGTTATTCGGAGCTTGCCGCTTTCAATCATGCGTTCAAACGGTGGTTCGGCACATCGCCACGCAGAGCGAGAAATCTGCCAGCTTCACTTGCGTCTGCTTAACGGAAGACTCCGTCCCACCTCGTTCAGTGCGGCCGGCTGACCCCAGTGTCTGCCGCAAGCGTTTCGGCGCCGTCCGGCGAGACCGCAACCGTTGCATCAACTTTTTGGCCGGAATTATCAAACATGGTGCCCCGCCGCGCCCCACTTCACCGGAATGCTATGCAAAACCGAAAATATCGACAGTCGGGCCGAGCCCCGGTTGGTCCAGAAAAATCGACGTCGGGCTCGGTCCCGGAAACTGCCGCCGCCGATCCGGCCGCTCTGCATCGACACCGCGACCCGGCGGCGGGTGCGAGAGATCCTCGGCTTGGCCGCGGCCGCGCCGATCACCAAGGCCGAGTTCAACGCCGGCCTTGCCACCTGGCCGCCGCCGCCTCGGCTAGCGCCGCTGAGCCTCGTCATGTCATTCGGCTATCGCGTGATCTTCGCGATCGAAATGTCCGACGGGCTGCTTCGCCGGCGTCTGGCATTAAGCCACCCGAGCGATCCCCCCACCCTGCACATGCTGGTCGGGCTCGTCGCCCTCGCCGAGGAGTTCAGGGTGGCACGCGGCGTCGATTACGCCTCGTGGTCCGAGATGGAGGGTACGGCCCGCTGGTTCCATCTCGCCGAGCCCGTCTGAAATATCCCCCGGACCGACGCCCCTTGCGCCGCCGGCCTTAGCATCCGACCGAAAATGGCGCCCGTGTTTGCAATGAGTTACCGTCACCCCCGCGAAAGCGGGGGTCCAGAGCTTGCCCCTGGCATGAACAGGGGGAACCGCTTTAGTCCTTGGGTCCCTAGATTCCCGCTTTCGCGGGAATGACGAATAAACTACTGACATTCCGAGCTTCATTATCGGCCAGCCTCTTACGCCAGGGCGGCGCGATATCGGCCGGGTGTCACCCCGGTCTCGCGGCGGAAAATCGCCGTTAGATGGCTCTGGTCGGTGAACCCGGCTTCCTGCGCGATCAAGGCCAGCGGCTGATTGCTCCGCCGCATCAAGATTTTTGCCCGTTCGAGCCGCCGTAGCGTGACGTAACGCTGTGTCCCGATGCCAACCGCCTGCTTGAACGAGCGGCTGAAATGATAGGGGCTGAGACAGGCCACCCCGGCGAGCTCCGCTAGGGTCAGCCGATCGTCGAGATGGGCCTCGATATAGTCGCAAACGCGTTGCAGCCGCTCGCGCGATAGCCCGTTGGACGGCTCCACCATGATCTTCGACGGATCGACAAAGCGCCGCGTGATCTGCACCGCGAGCACCGTGTTCAGCGCATCGACGAGGAAACGGTCGAGGTAACCACCCTCCATTTCGTGAGCGATCGTCGACATTATCTGTGAAATTAGCGGATCGCTAAAGGGGCCAATTATTGGTTCGAAATGGGCGGCGCCGCCTCGCACCATGTCGGAAATCAAGCCGTCGTAGATCTCGGGGTCCTGCAGGATCTGAATCCCCTGAACCGGTTCCGGAACAGTGAACCGAGCCGCTACGCCGCGCGGAACAAACGAGACTTGATTGGCCAAGTATTGGAATGCCCGGCTCGGCCCATTTTCGACTTGAACCGTGCCGGAGGTGAAACCGATGGGGTCGTAGGCGATCCGATGATAGTCGCTCCGCCAATCAACTTCACCCGCGGGGCGGCTGAAAACACTGGCGGAAATCGGCCCCCAGGATTGGGTCTTGTTGACTCGATACCAGTTCCAAATGGGATTGTGATCGTCGACGCGGCCGTCGCTCGTCTCCACCGTTGTCCGAACCGAAAGATCGCGAGAAGCCTCGGTCATGTCGCGATCGCAGCGCGATATCGGCCGGGTGTCACCCCGGTCTCGCGACGGAAAATCGCCGTTAGATGGCTCTGGTCGGTGAACCAGGCTTCCTGCGCGATCAAGGCCAGCGGCTGATTGGTCCGGCGCATCAAGGTTTTTGCCCGTTCGAGCCGCCGTATCATGACATAACGCTGTGGCCCGACGCCCGTCGCCTGCTTGAACGAGCGGCTGAAGTGGTAGGAGCTGAGACAGGCTACCCCGGCGATTTCGGTTAAGGTCAATTGATCATCCAGATGGGCCTCGATGTAGTCCTGCACGCGTTTAAGCCGCTCGCGGGATAGCCCATTCACCGGCGCGAGCGTGATCTTCGACGGATCGACGAACTGCCGCACGATCCGCGCCGCCAGCGCCGTGTTCAATGCGTCGACAAGGATACGGTCGAGGAAGCCACCCTCCATTTCGTTGGCGATCGTCAGCGCTATTTGCGAAACCAGCGGATCGTGAAGGCCACTCCGCGGCTCGAGACCTATGGTGCCGCCTCGAACGATGTCCGAAACAAGCTGTTCGTAGATGTCGGACTCTGCGGGATCTGAACGTTTCGAACCGGTGCCTCCACAGTGCTCTGCATCGTCATGCCACTGGGACGAAACGCGAAATTGTCGCGCTCCAGTGGCCAGTCTTGCGTCGGCCCTTCATCATTTCGGATCGTGCCGAGAACATCGGTAAGCGCATAGGCAACCCGATGGTAATCGCTCCGCCACACCACTGTGCCGGCGGCGCGGTTGACGATACCGGCGGAGATCGACCCCCAAGATCGCGCGCTCTCTGTGCGGACCACGGAGAAGCTCCAATATGGATTATGCTCATCGGCGTGGCCGAAACCCGGCCGCACGCTCGTGCGGCTGGAGCGGTCCCGGCTGGTTTCTGTCATGTTTTCACCGCCCGGCTTATGCGATCGCGCCGCGATATCGGCCGGGCGTCATGCCCGTCTCGCGCCGGAAAATCGCGGTTAGATGGCTCTGGTCGGTGAACCCGGCTTCTTGTGCGATCAAGGCCAGCGGCTGATTGCTCCGCCGCATCAGGGATTTTGCCCGTTCGAGCCGCCGTAGCATGACGTAACGCTGTGTACCAACGCCGACCGCCTGCTTAAACGAGCGGCTGAAGTGATAGGGGCTGAGACAGGCCACCCCGGCGAGCTCTGCCAGGGTCAGCCGATCGTCCAGATGGGCCTCGATGTAGTCGTACACGCGTTGCAGCCGTTCGCGCGATAGCCCGTTGGACGGCTCCAATGTGATCTTCGACGGATCGACGAACTGCCGCACGATCCGCACCGCGAGCGCCGTGTTCAACGCGTCGACGAGGATACGGTCGAGGAAACCACCCTCCATTTCGTGAGCGATTGTCGACGCCATCTGTGAAAGGAGCGGATCGATAATGGGGTACCGCATCTCGAAATTGACGGACCCGCCCCGCACGATGTCCGAAATGATCGTGTCGTAGGTCTCGGGTCTCTGCAGGACGTTTATCATCCGAGCCGTGGGCAAAATGGTTCGAGTCGACACGCCGCCAGGAGTAAACGAGAGCTCCCCCGGCGAGAACTCCATTGGTTGCGCAGGCCCCCCGCCAAGATTAGCTGTGCCGCGTATGGCGGTCAGGGCGAGGCAGATTCGATGTTGATCGCTGTGCCAATTCACCTCGCCGGGGGCGCGGCTGATGACACCGGCGGAAATCAGCCCCAAGGAGCGCGTCTTCTCCGCGTAAAGCCTGGGGGCGCCAGCAGTCGGATTATGCGTGTCAACGCAAGGTGTGCTCGCCTCGGCCGTCGTCTGAGCGAGCGAATCGCGAGGACATTGCGTCACGGCCACCTACGCGACCGCAGCGCGAAGCCATGCAGGCGTTATCCCCATCCCGTGGTATAAGCCGGAGAGTAGACGGCTCTGACCCGCCGCACCGACTTCTGGTGCGATCAAAGCGAGCGACTAGTTAGGCACGGCCAACAGCGTCTACCCTTATGCCGCGTTCAAAATGGGCAATTTTAGACGATACGACCTCAGCGTAACGTCATCATGACAATTTAAAGAATTTTTGTAACTTTATGTAAGGCTTGCGTAAGATGTGTGATGCAGTTTTTGCAACTGATCGGATAGGATCGGCCACAGATCGCTCTATCGCTCCGGCGAAGGCAGCCTCGATGGTGAACGTGCGCAATCGGAGCAAGGCGTTGATCCAGCGCCTCCGCCCTGAACGCACCCCATCTGCCCTGGCCAAGGCTGCCAAGAGCAGCCCTGGCGTAGTCTAATTTGTCAGCGGTCAATAGCCGTAGCCGTTGGGGTAATATGAATAGGGCGGAGGCGGTGGATAGTAGGCAGAGGAAGCAGCAGCGGCGCTGGTCGCCATCGCCGTCACACCGGCACCCACCGCAACGCCGGCGGCAACGCCGCCCCAGTTGGGCCCGTAGGAGCCGCCTCCGTAATAGCCGCGATTGACCGAGACGTTTCGGTTCACGTTGACATTTCGGTTTACCGAGACGTCGCGGTGAAAGTTGGCGCTGTTGAAGCTGCTTCGGTTGACGCTGGCCTGGTTCACATTGGCACGGTTGACATGGGCGCCACCGCCGCCGCGTCGATACTGCACCAGTACCAACTGCGCATCGTCGCTCGCTCGGGTCGCGGCGCCGAGATCTCCTGCCACGATGCCGGCCCAGCCCGAAGGAGGGGCGGCCGACGCATGCGCGGCCATCAAGACGACCGGCACGAGGTAGATCAATAGTTTCTTCATCAGAGCACCCATCACTTCGAGAGGTATTTGGCCTGGATCTCCTTCCAACCCTCTGCCGACTTGCCGCAGTCTGCTTTGTCGAACGGGTGCCCCGAGCCGTAGCCAACAGCGCCGACGTAGTTGAAGGCGGCCTTTAGGCCGAAATGGATCGCGATCTTGTTGGCGAGCTCCATCGCCTGCCCGATCTTAGCCTGCCTGTCCGCATCGGCCGAACACTCGACCACCTGGCCGGCCATTACGCCAACTCTGCGCAAACCCGTGAGGAATGTCTCGTCGGCATCTGGGGGGGTCGGCACGTTCGGGGCGGGCGTTGTCTGCACAGGCGCGCTCGGCGCTGACGCATTCGGCGCAGGCGCGGTCTGGGCAAGGGCTTGGCCGGCCAACGTCAGGCAAGCGAGCGCCAAAGCAAAGGATTGAATTCTATGCAAACTCATCTTCTTACCTTTCCTCCTGGTTCGCCGCGTGCTCCTGCTCCATCGCCGGACCACATGTGCAAGATGGACGAGATTGTCCCCATGCGATTGGAGGCGCTTGCGGGATTATTAGCAAATCTTTGCGCAGTTGCTATCCCCGCTCACCAGCTGCAGCGCGCCGGAGCCGACTCAGCACCCAGTCCGCCAACCAACAGAGCCGCCGGAGCGTGGCGATGAACTTGGCCATCAACTTGCCTGAATGACGGGGTTCCTCGTTTTCTTGGAGGCGAGGGTCGTTCCGTACGGTCGCCCCATCGGCTTCCGAGATGGTGCCTCGCCGGCGATGGCCGATAGCGCGAGCCCGCTCGATCAGCGCAAGGCCATGACGGGTGAGCCGATCGCTCTCCTCTGGGTCGCTTTGACGAGCCGCACTTTGCAATGCCTCGACAGCGGCGCTGCGTAGTGTTTCAGGCTCGTCTTCTTCCCTTTCGGGGTCGAGTTCGGTCATAACCGCCGACCGCGTGATGCCGGCGATATTGGTAAACGAATGCAGCGACGAGTGATTGGAGCGGCTTGCGGTCCTGATGTGAGAACCTTGCGAAAATGCGCCGCGGTAGGGCGCGGCCTACCCACCTTCAGACCAACGGGTGCTGGAGCGGCATTGTGGCTAGCGATGATTTGCTCGCACGGGATGGTTGCGGCCGGCCGGCTCACGCCAGCGCAGCGTGGTACCGGCCCGGTGTCTCCCCAGTCTCACGGCGGAATATCGATGTCAAATGGCTCTGGTCGCAAAGCCCGACCTGTTGGGCGATCTCGGCGAGGGGCTGGTTGGTCCTGCGGATCAAAGTCTTCGCCCGCTCGAGCCGACGGTACATGACATAGCGCTGCGGGCCGATGCCGACCGCCTCCTTGAAGGAGCGGCTGAAGTGATAAGGGCTGAGACAGGCTACCCCGGCGAGATCGGTCAACGTCAATCGATCATCGAGATGGGTTTCGATATAGTCGCGTACCCGCTTCAGGCGATCGCGGGATAGCCCGTTCGACGGCGCAGGCATGATTGCCGACGGATCGACAAACAGGGCATTTAGCGCTTCGGGATTTAGGAAATTCACCCTATTTTCACCATGTAAGTCCGCATAGCTGCGAACTGCGTGACAGTTTAGTAACATTTAGTAAATTGTTGTAACGGTTGCGCCGAAGCGCCTCGGACCGACCTTCGTTCGCCCTGACAGAGCAGCAGGGTCAAAATCGCCGATGGCCGGCTCTGAACCTCCGGCCAGATCGTCTGTTCGGTTTGATCAGAGTCTCATAGATCACGACAAGCCAGGCCCGTAGACTACAGAAGCGACTGCCGGTCCAGCGTATCGAGGTCTGGATGACCGGCGACTCTTCGGACCGGGCCCGCGAAGGGTTGCAGCAATTCGGGATTGTGCCGGTCGAGTACCCCGGCAATGGCTTCCGCAGCTCGATTGAGTCGCTGCCGCCGGCTGGCGAGCTTCCCCAGTTTTGCTCTGGCAAAGAGACCAAAAGAGACGTTTCTCAGGCGGCCGACGGCCTTGCAGCGCTTGCCGAGCGTTGGAGCAGCAGAGCCAGGCTAGTCGTCGCCTCGTCTATTAGCGATGCTTGGTAGCGGTAGAACATCTCATCGCCCATCGGAGTGACAAACGAAGCGGCGTAGCGCTGGCAGCGGGCACGCAATTGCACCAACTCGTCTCGGATACTCTGAGCGGCTGCGCACGCGCCGGGTCCAGTCAGTAAATCCCCACCGGGAAACGCCTGAATCTGTGCGTGTGTCAGCTTGGGATCAGTGAGCTCTTTGAGCCGTCCCTCGAGCCTTTCGCGTGCGGCATCGATTCGCCACAGCTCAAACCGGCTGATCGCTCTCAACGCGTTTGATAGAATCGTTACCGCCATTGCCAGGTAGACCCAATACACCGGCGACAACAAGTTGACCGCCCACGGGAAATAAACATCCGCGATTTCCGGCTCTCCCTTGATAAAGTACTGGCGGGCCGAGGAAGCGAGCGGCAGAGTGGCGGCGGATTTGATGTATTTTGGGGGATTGCTCTGGAGAAAGCCCGGCAGTTCCGCAGTGAGCAACATCAGCATCGCGACCCGGTCGGCTCGGTGAACACGGGAGTTGACCACAATTAAGGTGGCGACCCGGGCGACGGGCTTGTCCATTGTCGGTGTCGGGCGCGCTAAATCGTAAAAGCCCGCCGGGATGTGTCCCAGAGCGAGCCAGGGGTGACGCGCCAGCAGGCCCTCGAGATCCGTGAAGGCCACGATGTCCAGATCGTACTTTTGGATGACGCTCCGTAATAGCTCGGCCTCTGGCTCCATCACGAACGCAGCAAGATCGAGCCCTCCTTGGCCGACCGACTGGGCCTGCTCCGCAAGCTCATGGTAAGAGAGCTGGACGCCTAGCCCTCGCAGGTCTGGATCCTCGAACAGCTGGCGCAACAGATAGGCTGTTCCCGAGCCTTCGGGACCGATCCCTATCGATTTTCCTCGCAAATCGGCGAAGGTGAGAAACTTGCGGTCCTGCCGCCCGAGAAGCAGCAGGGACTCCGGCTCGGGAAGCCGCCCCAACAATTCGAGGTCCGCATCCGCCGGCACGGGTATGCCGTCCTGCACCAGAGCGAAGGCCGCCTCGCCGCGCCGCCCACCTTCGGTCAGGCGAGCGACATTCTCGACCGAACCTGCCGTCGGCACGACGATCAGGCTGCCGTGTCCTTGTTTGGCCCGCGTCGCCAATCGAGTGGCGAGGGTATGGTAGGCGCCGCCGGGAACCCCGGACAGCAGCGATGCGCGCAAGTGGGCGTAATCGCGAGAGACGCCAAAGCTCGCCGCGAATGCGGCGACCGCTGCGGCGGCGGCCAGCATCAGTAAGAACCGCAGTAGCGCTTTGCCCCGCCAGATGCCGGGTCGGTTAAAGATCCGATTTAATGCGCGCATCGCCGCCGCGCAGCTCCGTCGCGGAGTTGCTACTACTCACAGCGCTGTCACCGGTGGCGGCGGCCGAGCAATACGCCGACCAGCGCGACAACCGCCAACGTTCCCAGGAGAGCGGATTTGGAGCCGGTGCGCATGATGTCGACCGCAGCATCGATGGCTTCGTCGCTAGCCCCAGCCACGCGCGTCGAAAATCGGTGCGTCAGAACGTCGAAGAGAGGCGCATTCGGAGGTAGCGGAGGCAAAGCCGCAGACAAGGCGACAGCCATCGGCTGAGGCGTGGAGGATGAAGGCGGCGGTGAACCGGCCGGACGCCGATCTACAACGGCAGATGTAGGCTTACGACTTCTGCGCCCGAAAGCGAGCACGAACATGGCAGCCGCCAATAATGCCATCACCGCGCCCACTGCAGCGAGCGCCGCGAATGGCCCTTGGTAGAGGTCCACCCACCGGTAGAGCGCGACAAGGGCGATGATGAAAGTGGCGATAGCCGCAATTGCCCCGACCAGGGCAAAGCCAACCGTCAAGCTGGTTTCTTTAACCCGCTCGGTTACCTGGCGGGTAGTCCTTGCCTTGAACTCTTCAACTCCAGCGCGAATCTCGGCGAGCTTATAGTCGAGGTCCACTCCCAGAAGGCGCAATACCTCTCGCAGCATCAGCCACGGCCGCGCACGATCAGGCCGATTACAATTCCGACAGCGAGCGCGCCGGCGAGAGCACCGAGCGGGTTCTTGCGCGCAACGCCTTCGAGCTCGGTGGCGAAGGTCTTTAACTGCTCGGTCGCCGATGAGGCCACTTCAGCGCCGGTATTTGCGAGGCCGCTGGCCGTCGAGCCTACCTGTGACGCGACTGCCTGACCGACACTCCGCGCGGTCCGCGCGGCATGTTCACCCGTTTCTGAAACAAATTTCGAAAAGGTTTCATGCATTTTCGCCATCTCCGCGCGAAGGCTCGATACGTCCTCCGCCAGACGGTCACGCACTGCACCGCCGGTGCCCTCCTTGTCGCCGGCGTCCTCGATCGAAGAACCGGAGAAGCCCTTGCTCGGCGTGTCAGAATTCATCGAACCGCCCTCCTTGGGTGAATGTCCCTGTGTCCAACCCCACAGAGTTTAGCGATCTGTAGAGATGAAGGCCATCGCCGGTCGTCAACGGCGTCGGCGGGTTCGGCGGGACGGAGCTTCCGGCGGGGCCGGCGGCCTCCGCCGCGGAGCCGGACAATAAGATCGCCGTGATGCTGGCGGCAAATAGCCCAATGACTATCCCGATGACAATGATGCCAGCAAGCAGCAGCCAGAAAGGCGGGCGCAATAGGGCGCGTTGCGGCGCCCGAACGGCCTCAACTCGTGACCCCGCCATGCGCGAGCTCAACACCTGCAGTGGCCAGACTGACATCTCGTGCCCCCACTGGGTTAGAAAAATCACGATGTGGTTGTACCAACATGCTTTGATGTAGATCGGCGATCGATCATTTCGTATGGTGACCCAAGCCGCCGGGAACGCGTACACATAAGAAACCGAGGTCGGCGCGAAACGCCGACCCCGATTTAAGGCGATTTATCGGCCGGATCCGCTGTGGTGAGCCCGGCTCGGGGTTGATGACCCCATTTGAGGCTCGTCTTGATTAAAGCTCGCGAGACAGCTTTGACGGAGTTCCGGATCGGTAATCGGGCCGCATTCCTTGCGTATCCGCGCTTGGCGGAACGCGCGATTTGTTTCAACGGCCCGATCGTATTGATGGCTCTCGATAACATTTCGGCGCGCCGACGCCGATTGTCCCACATCGCCTTGATTGGCCTGCGGGGCGTTACTCTGCGGGCCACTGTAGCCCGGCGTGGAGCCGTAAGTGTCTGCCATCTGGGCATAGGCTGGCATGGTCGCGATCGCTGTCAGGCAAGCGGCCGCGAAAGTCAAACTCACCGTCCTCTTTAGCATCATGATAGTCGCCTCCGAAGGTCGATTTTCACTAATCTGCGGTGTTTGGCGGCCGGGTGCTTGGTCGCCTAGTCCGCTCCAGCCTGCGCTCAGATCGACTAACGCGGAGGCCAGACTGCACAATATAAGGAAGTCCATTGAGATGCGATTGCATACCCTTGCTGGATTGATCTTAAATCCTTGCGGAGATGCTGACCGATATGTGCGGCATAATGCGGCTTCTCCTCGGTGTGAGGCCCGAGGCGCTGCTTTTTGCGCTATTTTCGCTGCAGCGGTCGATGACCGCGGGATAATCTTCCCGTTTCAGGCTCACGCTATACGGCGCCGGCGAACGTGCGGCTGGCCGACTATTTGACCGGCTTACCAGCGAGACATCTCCGCTTGATCCGGCATGCGACCATGTGGAGTGAGCTTATCGACGACGCCCGGAAGAACGCGTGACAGCTCCGAAAGCAGTTGGTCTTGCGACATACCGGTCAGACGAGAAAGGTTATTGACCGCGTCGGGGCCGAGCGCCTGATGCAGCTGAGCCGGCGCGATCGGCTGGTTCTGTCCGGGTCCGACCCATGAATTGATGACGTCACCATGCCCACCTTGCTGAAAGCTCTGCAGCATGCCGCTGAGGCCGCCCAGAAGACCGCCCTGCGGCTGACCGGGTGCAACTGGCGGGGTCGGCGCGGCGGCTCCGGTCCCCCCGAGCAGACCTCCGAGGCCGCTTCCGACCGCGCGCGCGCCGAGCAGCGCCGCTAGACCTATCATCAATGGTTTGGCGAGGCTCCCACCGGGTACCGCTGAACCCAATACGTTGTCGAGAAGTCCCATAGCGCTGCTCCTCTGCTCAAAAAGCCCGTCGTCGACCGCTCACCTTATGATAGATCACCAACACGACGACCGCTCCAATCACAGCAACTATCATGCTGTAGAGATTGAGACCGGTGATCCCGCTCGCGCCCAAAGCGCTGAAGATAACACCACCAACGATTGCCCCGACAATGCCGAGGACGAGGTCGAGAAAGAAGCCCACTCCGGTCTTATTCACGATCTTGCTGGCGATGAACCCGGCGAGGAGGCCCAATATAATCCATCCTATGATAGACACGACGCACCTCCTCACCTGGAAAAGATACCCGATGTTACGGGAAGGCAAGCGGGGCGCGATTGCACTCGCTTGCGGTCTTGATATTAAAACCTTGCGGACATGCTCCCGCATTCATCGCTATGCGCACATGCTGATTGAACTTAGTAGAGGCCACCCGTTCCGGTTGCCGGAGCACCGCCCGCGCGATCTCGTGTCAACGGGCGCTCGTCGCTCGTTGAGCGGATCGGAATCTCTTCCGGCGCACCTTGGAGGCCCAAGTTTCGGTTCGTGCCTGGCTCTGTCCCGGGCTTGTAGGCCTCGTAGATTGCGGAACTTCCCGCGGCGGTCTCGCCGGTGCTCGGGTTGACGCGATAGAGCCGCAGCCCTGGCGGGGTACGGAATGTGGTTGCCGGCGCGTCCTTCAACGCCGCGATCATGAAGTCGCGGAAGACCGGTGCGGCGATGTGTCCACCGGTCTCGTCGTCGCCAAGGCTGTCGGGATCGTCATACCCGATAAACACCCCGGCAATCAGATCCGGGGTGCCTCCGAGGAACCAGGCATCGCGGAAATCGTTGGTCGTCCCGGTTTTTCCGGCAATCGGCTTGCCGACGGCCCGCACGGCCGTTCCGGTGCCGCGCTCCACCACGCCCTGCATCATCGAGACAATCTGGAAGGCAGAACCGGAATCGGCGACCTGTTCCCGGGTATCCGGGATGACTGGAAGCCGCTGGTGTTCCCAGACGACATTGGTGCAAGCACCGCAGGGGCGCTGATCTGCCCGGAAGATCGTCGCGCCCTCGCGGTCCTGAATCCTGTCGATCAAGGTCGGGGTAATGCGCTTGCCGCCATTGATCAGCATCGAGTAGGCGGCCGTAAGCCGCAGCGGTGTCGTCTCACCGGTGCCGAGTGCCATCGAGTATTCCCGCGGCGTGTGATCCATGATGCCGAACCGCTCGATCGTCTGTGCGATCGGCTCCATCCCGATAATCGAGGCCAGCCGGGCCGTCATCGCGTTGAGCGACTGCTCAAGCCCGACGCGAAGGGGGGTTGGTCCGCGGTACGTCGGCCCGTGGTAGCGGTTGGTGTAATTGGTGGGCGACCACATCGGTAGCCCAGGGCCCTGCGGAAGCGATATGGGGCCGTCCAGCACCAGTGTCGACGGGGTGAAACCGTGATCAAGGGCGGTCAGATAGACAAAGGGCTTGATCGATGATCCGGGTTGCCGTTTGGCCTGAGTCGCGCGATCGAACTGGCTAATCTCGAAACTGAACCCGCCACTGATCGCAAGGACGCGGCCGCTGTGGGGATCCATGGCGACGAGCGCGCCCGATATCTCCGGGACTTGGCACAGAGTATAGGCGGCAGGCATCTTGGCACTGACTGCCTCTCCTTTGGACGCCGTGATTATCGGTTCCACCATCACGACGTCGCCCGGCTTTATGACGTCAGCGGCGGTGCGTGGATATGGCCCCAAGCTCCCGTTGTCGTGCCGCAGCCGTGCCCAATGCATCTCAGAAAATGGTATGTGCCCAGCGGCACCCCCCTTAAAGCCAATTGCCGCACCGTCCCTATCATTGCGTGTCACCACCGCGAGCTGCCAGCCGACATCCGTGGCGACGGCAGGTACCGGTATTTTGGCAAAGCGCGCTTCCCAATTACCTTTAGGATCGATGCGGTCCACGGGTCCGCGCCACCCGGCATGATCGCGCTCGTAGCGGATGAGTCCGGCGCGCAGTGCGCTGTCGGCTGCCGCCTGCAGCCGTGCATCGAGGCTGGTGCGTACCGACAGCCCCGACCCGTAAAGGACCTTATCCCCGTAGCGGGCCAGCAGCTCGCGCCTGACGTCTTCGGCGAAGTAGGGAGCGCTGACCTCCTCGGTCTCCTGGCGATGTTTCGGCTCGAGTGGAAGTGCTGCGGCTTGCGTCACCTCCTCCTTGGTCGCCATGCCATCCTCGAGCATGCGATCGAGGACCCAATCCCGGCGGGCCTTCGCGGCTTGCGGGTGGCGCGTCGGATTATAGCGGTTTGGCGATTTCGGCAGACTGGCGAGAAAGGCCGCCTCGCCGAGCGTCAGCTCGTCGAGCGATTTGTTGAAATAGGTCAGTGCCGCAGTCGTCACACCGTAGGCCCCTGAGCCGAGATAGATCTCGTTGAGGTAGAGCTCGAGGATGCGGTCCTTTGGCAGCGCCGCCTCGATCCGGCTCGCCAGCAGGATCTCCTTGATCTTGCGCTTGATCGAAATTTCGTTCGTCAGCAGCATGTTCTTGGCGACCTGCTGGGTGATCGTCGAGGCGCCGACCGGGCGGCGGCCCGCGTTTAACCTCCCGACATTGGTAACAGCGGCGCGCAGGATGGAGAGCGGATCGACACCGTGGTGACTATAGAAGTTTTTGTCTTCAGCGGAGAGAAAGGCATCGACGACCGGTTTTGGGATCGCCTCGATCGGCACAAAGACACGCCGCTCGGCGGCGTATTCGGCCAACAGACGGCCATCCCCCGCGTGAACGCGGGTCATGATCGACGGCCGATAGTGCGCGAGCTGCTGATAGTCAGGCAGTTCGCGGTCGAATTGCCCGATGGTGATGCCGATAACAATGCAACCGGCGATCGCGACGAGGATCGTGAAGCTGAAAAGAAACCTGCAGAAGGTGACCATGATCACATGGCGCCCAGCCGCATCAGCTCTGCGGCTTGCGAT
>DATEQL010000657.1:0-9756 GCA_035272665.1 Allostellaceae bacterium | reverse complement strand
GAATCATGCTCGCAGGCGACGAGCCGCCCCTGCAGGTCACGGGTCAGGCCGTTGGCGCGGTTGGTCGGCTCCAACAGCAACGACACGCCCTTGCCCGGCTCGTATTTCATGCGCCGGTTATTGTGGATGTCGCTGAAGACGAGATGGCCGCCCTCGCGCCACCAAAGCGGCCCCTCGGCTGGGCCCTGCGGTCCGCCGAATCCATCGGCCAGTTCCTCGATCGGCTGCGTGGTCGCGATGATCCGGTCGAGTTCCGGCGCCAATTGCTCGATCCGGTTTGCCCCTTCGACCATGGCATTCCTCCTGTTTCGTGGCTGCGCCAAATCCCCGTGGCCGGGCTCGTCCCGGCCACCTCACGACTTTACACCAGTTGCCCTAAAAACGTGGATGCCCACGGGGCTAAGATTCTTCCTACCAAACTGGCCGGGTTCCGTCGCTCGCGGCCCCTCACCCTC
Organism: Allostellaceae bacterium; assembly: GCA_035272665.1. GTDB lineage: Bacteria > Pseudomonadota > Alphaproteobacteria > ATCC43930 > CGMCC-115725 > AP-15. The sequence continues at coordinate 9,301 of DATEQL010000657.1, read as the reverse complement.
CCGTTACGCGGGTCCCTCCCTCTCCCCGCTCGCGGCGAGAGGCTTGAGGTAAGGGGCAGTCGCGGAGCAAGCCCGGACATCAGCGAGTAGAATGCACGTGAGGTGCAAAGTAATCGCAATCCACGCAGGCGGACCTCATCCTGCGTCCGCAAGCTCTCAGGGAGGATAAAGCGATGCCCGCACGCAGCTTCGATGTCGTGATCCTCGGCGGTGGCAATGCCGGGATGGGTGTCACCGTGGCAACGCGTGAGGCCGGGCTCAAGGTCGCCATGATCGAGCCGGATCTGCTCGGCGGCACCTGCCCCAACCGTGGCTGGATGCCGAAAAAAGTGCTGGTCGCGGCGGCACATGCGCTCGACGAGATCGAGCGCGCCAAGGCGCATCACATCGCGGTCGGCAAGCCGAGGCTCGACTGGGCGGCGTTGATCGATCGCGAAAAAGGCGATGATATCGGGCATGAGGTCCGGCGGCTCGATCGGGCAACGGGCGGGCTTCGCGTCGTCTATCAAGAGGGTGGATCGGAACGCACAGTCGAGGCCGAGCGGGTGGTCAACGGAGCGGGAAGCGTCGCGAATATCGACGGTCTCGACCTTGTCGCCGGCAAGGTCGGGGCAGAGCGCGGACGGATCGCGGTCGACGCGCACCTGCGCTCGACGTCGAACCCGGCGGTCTATGCCTGCGGTGACGCCGTTGCGGAAACCGCGCAGCTTTCCCCGATCGCGACCTATGAAGGCCCGATCGTCGGCCGGAACATCGTCGACGGCGCGAAGCACACGCCCGATTACACCGGCATCCCAGCATGCGTGTTCACCGTGCCGGCGCTCGCGAGCGTCGGCCTGACGCAAGCCGCCGCGAAGGAGCAGGGGATCGACCTCCGCCTCGTGGTCAACGACATGCGCGCGTGGCTGTCGGGCCGCACCTATGCGGAGGCGGCGGCCTGGGCGAAGGTGCTGATCGACAAGCGGACGGATCGCATCATCGGCGCGCACCTCGTCGGACACGCCGGCGAGGAACTGATCCACATCTTCGCGCTGGCGATGAAGCACGACATCACGGCAGGTGACCTCGGCGACTTCGTCTTCGGCTTCCCGACCTTTTCCGCCGACATCAAATCGATGCTATAGCAGCGCCCCCACCCTGGAGCGGGGCCGCGCCGGCGGCGAAATACAACGAAAATCGCGCTTTTCGCCACAAAAAGGCCACAGCGGCCGGGTACAATGGATCATGATTTCAACAACTTGTGGGGCAAATTCGTTACGCGGCGGATCAACCGAATTTCGCCGCCGATCAACGAATTTAATCGGTCCTATCAACCGAAAAACAATCGAAGTCGGGCGGGCCGTGAAAACCGGCAGATATGGTCACCGCCGTCATCAAATTGATCGTTGAAAGACGGCAGCTCTACCTCAAGGGAGGAGGTGAGGGGCCCACGGCTCGACGGCTCTTTTACCCAACGCCCGCCTGGTAGAGCGGACCCCGGATGATCTGCCCGGGCAAAGCTCCGGTCAGCTCCGCGTTTTTCAACAACACGTACCGTTGACGATCTCGTGATCGATCTCGACCGCTTCGCGCTTCAGCTGCACTCCACCGGCCGCAGGGCGGCGACCGAGCCGGCTCCTCGTTTCCGATTGCCCGCCCGCTCCGGCTGCTCCGAAAATGGGCCGGGGCATCGGAGGCACGATGAACAAGATGGCGGGCGCACGCATCGGCCAATCGCTCGAACGGTTCGAGGACTTCGCGCTCTTAACCGGGCGCGGCCGCTATGCCGACGATCTGCCGGTGGCGGCGGGGACTTTGCACGCTGCGATCCTGCGCTCGCCGCACGCCCATGCCGAGATCCTGGCGATCGATACGACCCGGGCATTGGCGATGCCAGGTGTCAATTGCGTCGTGATCGGCGAGGACGCCCGGCGCTGGTCTCGGCCCTTCATCGCCGCCGTTAAATCGCCGATCGAGCATTGGTGCCTGGCGATCGAGCGCGTGCGCTACCAGGGCGAGCCGGTCGCCGTCGTCGTCGCCGATGACCGCTACCGGGCCGAGGACGCGCTCGAAACGATCGACGTCACCTACCGTCCGTTGCATGCGACGGTCGATGCACGCGTGGCCGCCGGACACGATGTGGTCAGCGACCGGCACTTCCGCTACGGAAACCCCGAAGCCGCCTTTGCCGCGGCGCCGCATCGGATCGCGATTGCCACGGAGTATCCGCGCAACAGCTGCACGCCGATCGAGTGCTTCGTCATCGTCGCCGAGCACCTCCCCGGGGAGCACGCATATGAAATCACCGCCAACTTTCAGGGCCCCTTGGCACTCCACCCGGTCATGGCGCTGGCCCTCGGCGCGCCGGCGAACAAGCTGCGGCTCAAGACACCGCCGGATTCGGGCGGCAGCTTCGGTGTCAAGCAGGCCATCTTCCCCCAAATCGTCCTGATGGCCATTGCCGCACGCAAGGCCGGGCGGCCGGTCAAGTGGGTCGAGGACCGGGCCGAGCACCTTCTTGCCGCGAGTTCGGCGACGAACCGGGTGACGACTCTCGAAGCGGCGGTGACCGCTACCGGCGAAATCCTGGCGCTCGCCTGGGACCAGATCGAAGATTGCGGCGCCTATCTGCGGGCGCCGGAGCCGGCCACGCTCTACCGCATGCACGGCAACATGACCGGCGCCTACCGCGTGCGCGACCTCGCGATCCGCAACCGCATCGTGCTCACCAACAAGACGCCGAGCGGGCTGAACCGCGGTTTCGGCGGGCCGCAGGTCTATTTTGCCCTCGAGCGGTTGATGCACCGCATTGCCGAGACGCTCCGCCTCGACGCGCTCGATGTGATTCGCCGCAACCTCGTCCCGTCAGGCGCCTTTCCCTATCATTGCCCGGCGGGTGCGATTATCGATTCCGGGGATTACCCCCGCGCGGTGGATGCGGCGATCAAAGAAGGCGGTCTCGCCGAGCTCCGCGTGCGGCGGGACCGCGCGCGCGCCGAGGGGCGGCTCTACGGCATCGGCTTCGCTGCCATCGTCGAGCCCTCGATCTCGAACATGGGCTACATCACGACGGTTCTGCGCGCCGAGGAACGCGCGCGCGCCGGCCCGAAGAGTGGGGCACAGACCGCTGCGACCGTGGCGCTCGATCCGCTGGGCGGGGTCAGCGTCGTGATCGACTCGGTGCCGCAAGGACAAGGACACCGAACCGTCGTGGCGCAGGTGGTCGGCGAGGTCTTCGGGTTGCCGGCGGCGGTTATCCGCGTCAATGCCGAACTCGACACCGGCAAGGATGCGTGGTCGATCGCCGCCGGCAATTATTCGAGCCGGTTTGCCGGTGCCGTCGCCGGTGCTGCACACCTCGCAGCGGTGCGGTTGCGGGACAAGCTCACTCGCATCGCCGCTCCCCAGCTCAACATCGGCCCTGACGAGGTCCGTTTCGCCGACGGAAGGATCTTCGCGGCCGGCAATCCGGACAACGCGGTCGACTTCGCCCGGCTGGCCGGGATGAGCCACTGGTCGCCGAGATCGCTTCCCGACCCCGATGCCGCGGCACTGCGCGAGACCGTGTTCTGGACGCCTCCCGGCCTCGACCCGCCGAACGAAGCCGACGAAATCAACAGCTCGGCCGCTTATGGCTTCATTTTCGATTTCTGCGGCGTCGAGATCGACCGCGACACCGGCCAGGTGCGCATAGATAAATACGTGACCATGCACGATGCCGGGCGGATCCTGAACCCGGCGCTCTTCGACGGCCAAGTGCTCGGCGGGTTCGCGCACGGGGTGGGTGCGGCACTCTACGAGGAGTTTGTTTACAGTGAGAATGGCAGCTTCTTGTCGGGTACCTTTGCCGATTATCCGGTGCCGTCCGCCTGCGAGATCCCGGCGCCGGTGATCCTGCATCGCGAGACCCCCTCGACGGTGACGCCGCTCGGTGCCAAGGGCGTCGGCGAGGGCAATTCAATGAGCACACCAGTCTGCTTCGCCAATGCCGTTGCTGATGCGCTTGGTGTCGCCGACCTGGCGCTGCCGCTGACGCCGTTCCGGATCGCGGCGCTGCTCCACGCCAGTTTTTAAGCGCGTCACGGGTACCGACCACGAAGAGAAAGAGCGCCATCGCTGCTTGCCGGCCCCCACCCTTCCCGCTGACGCGGGTCCCTTCCTCCCCCGTGGACGCCCGTGGACACAGGGGAGGGCTGGGGTGAGGGCGTGTCCGAAAGAGCATATCTGATCCGGATGTTTGACCTCGGGCGCAGCTTCATCGCGAGCGTCGAGCGCAGCCCGCGCTCCCTTGCGATCGTCGACGGCGACCGGCGTCTGACCTACGCCGAATAGTATGCCGGATCATCGACGGGCTCGCGGCGCCGGGCTTGCGGAAGGGCGATCACTTCGCCGTCGTGCTGCAGAACCGGTCGGCGATGGCGAGCCTCCATTGAGGTTGTCAACTCGTCGGCACGGCCGGAGCCGACTACTTGCCATTTATCGTCAACGACGATCGGTGGCGTGTAGACCGCGGCAAGATCGAGAAGCGCCGCGCAACGTTTCTAGCGCTCGGTCGCCTCGCGGCTGGAGGAGGGACCCTTCCAGCCTAGCCGGTCCCAGTAATCGACGTGGAACGACAGCGCGAGCACATCGGGACGGCTCGTGAGTTCGGCAAGCAGCGCGTCGGCCGGCGGGTAGGACGGGCAGCCCTCCGCGGTGAAACGCTTGACCACGATCGGGCGTTCCCCCGCCTGTGCCGTCGTGATGCCGAAGACCAGATAGAGCGAAAGAAAGAGCCGGAGCGTCTGATCATGCCGTAAGACTACACCAACACTCCGACCATAGGGCTCAACGGTACTTGAGCGAGCTGGCTCTCCCTGCCCAGTCGAACTACATCGTGAACCCAATCTCAGCATTCCGCCGGAAGCGGGTATCATCCCTACCGGCGAGAGCCGATTATGCCGGCGACCCGAGGAATGGTGGAGTTTATGAGAGGGCAGGGAGCACCGAGATGGCATCGTTGCAGAAACTCGTTCGTGCGTTGGCGCTGCTGATTGCGATTGGCCTTTTGGCCGCTGCGCCGGCGGACGCGGCGCAGGACAACCTCTTCGATGCATCCGCGGCCGGTGATCTTTCTCAGGTCAAGGCGCTGCTCGCCGCAGCGGCCGATGTAAACGCTAAGAGAGCCAATGGCGCCACGGCGTTGATGATCGCTTCGGAGAAGGGCCACATGGATGTGGTGCAGGCCTTGCTCGCCGCGAGGGCCGACGTGAACGTCAAGGGTGGCGCTGGCGTCACCGCGTTGATGATTGCCTCCCAGAATGGCCACCTGGAGGTGGTGCGGGCACTGCTCGCCGCGATGGCCGAGGTGAACGCCAAGGAAGGCCGTGGCGTCACGGCGTTGTTCTTGGCCTCGCAAAATGGCCACCTGGAGGAGGTGCGGGCCTTGCTCGCGGCGAAGGCTGATGTAAGCGCCCAGGCAGACAATGGCTTCACCGCGTTGGTGATTGCCTCGGAGGAGGGGCACCTGGAGGTGGTGCAGGCCTTGCTGGCCGCGAAGACCGACGTGAATGCCGAGGCGGCCAATGGCGCCACCGCGTTGATACAGGCCTCGCAGCAGGGCCACTTGGACGTGGTGCGGGCCTTGCTCGCGGCGAAGGCCGAGGTGAACGCCAAAAGAGACGATGGCACCACGGCGTTGATAAAGGCCTCGCAGAATGGCCACCTGGAGGTCGTGCAAGCTTTGCTCGCCGCAAAGGCCGATGTGAACGCCAGGACGGCCGATGGCGGTACGGCGTTGATGATTGCCTCGCAGCAAGGCCACCTGGAGGTGGTGGGGGCCTTGCTCGCCGCGAGGGCCGACGTGAACGCCAAGGCAGGCAATGGCCTCACCGCGTTGATGGTTGCCTCGCAGCAAGGCCACCTGGAGGTGGCGCGGGCCTTGCTCGCAGCGAAGGCCGACGTGAATACCAAGGCGGCCAATGGAGTCACCGCGTTGATCGTTGGCTCGGAGAATGGCCGCCTGGAGGTGGTGCGGGCCTTGCTCGCCGCGAAGGCCGACGTGAACGCCAAGATGGACAATGGCCTCACGGCGTTGATGATTTCCTCGCAGAATGGCCACCTGGAGGTGGCGCGGGCCTTGCGCGCCGCGGAACCGGGTCTCGTTGATGAAAACCTCATCACCCCTGTACCCCATGGGTGGAAGGTGGCCTTTCACGGGCGTCAGGGAAATATTCAGGCGATGCAGTTCGTGCCGAACAGCGATTCAGCCGAAAAATGGTCAGAGGCAATATTCGTCACAACCTATTTTGGGCTGACGGGCGCTACCGCCGTGCAGCTAATGGCGGTGAAGGAAAAGCAGCTCAGCGACCAGTGCGACGGAATACATACGAACAAAGTCGCTGCGGGGGAGGAAAATGGATACGAGTTTGCGGTCGAGGTGATTTCTTGCGACAAGATGAAAGCCGATGGCTTGAGAAGCATAATGATGTGGAAGTTTGTTCGCAGCCGCGACTCTTCCTATTCGGTGGAACGAATCATCAAAGGCGTTCCCGCCGCTCTGCGGGTGCAAAGCAGCATTGACGATTGGAAACCGTACATGCGTCGGGTCGTCGCGTGCGATACTCGCGACGCGGCGCGACCGTGCAGTCTCGGTGATGCAAGCTTGGAGCCCCAGTCGCAAGAGTGGCGCTGGTGCCGCGTCGGCGCGGAAATCCCTCCCGATCTGGTGATCGCAGACTGCACGACGGTCATCCAGTCCAGTCGGGACACCAATCCGGATCTCGCCTTCCCCTTCCGGAACCGCGGCGTCGCCTATGCCGCCAAGGCTCAGTACGACCGCGCCATCGAGGATTTAGACCAGGCGATCCGCCTCGATCCGAAAGATGCCCCCGCCTTCAATGACCGCGGCAACGCCTATAAGGCCAAGGCACAGGACGACCGCGCCATCGAGGATTACGACCAGGCGATCCGCCTCGACCCGACACTCGCCCGAGCGTTTTACAACCGCGGCAACGCCTATCAAGGCAAAGTTCAGTACGACCGCGCCATCGAGGACTACGACCAGGCGATCCGCCTCGATCCGAAATATGCCCCCGCCTTTTACAATCGCGGCTCCGCCTATGCGGCCAAGGCTCAGTACGACCGCGCCATCGAGGATTTCGACCAAGCGATCCACTTCGACCCGAAACTCGCCCCCGCCTTCGACAACCGCGGCATCGCCTATCAGGCCAAGGCTCAGTACGACCGCGCCATCGAGGATTACGGCCAGGCGATCCGCCTTGACCCCAAATTTGCCCCTGCCTTCTACAACCGCGGCAACGCCTATGCGGCCCAGGCTCAGTACGACCGCGCGATCGAGGATTTCGGCCAAGCGATCCGCCTCGATCCGAAATTTGCCGCCGCCTTCCGCAATCGCGGCACCGCCTATGTGGCCAAGGCTCAATACGACCGCGCCATCGAGGATCTTGACCAAGCGATCCGCCTCGACCCGAAAGATGCAGCCGCCTTCCTCAACCGTGGGATTGCCTATTTTGGCATAGCGCGATTTGCGGTTGCTGCCGGGGACTTCCAGCAGAGCCTATCCATCAACGCTGAGCAGGCGTATGGCGTGCTGTGGCTTCACTTGGCACGCGCCAGAAGCAACCACGACGACACTGAGGAACTAACGGGCAATGCCTCGAAGGTCGACCTAAACACGTGGCCCGGGCCGGTCGTCGCGTTCTACCTCAAACGCATCGACGCCAAGGACGTGATGGGCGCTGCCCAGAGCGGCGATGCAAAGACGCAACGGGAGCAGGGCTGTGAGGCGTCCTTTTATGTCGGCGAGGATGCCGTGCTTCGGCAACACACCGACGAGGCCACCCGTTTGTTACGCCAAGCGCAAGGCACCTGCCCTCCCAGCTTCACCGAATATGCCGCCACCCTAGCCGAGTTGAAGCGGCTGGAGAAATAGGCGAAGAGAGCAGTCCGAGGTAACCACCCGGCTCTATCCAACCCTTGAAACTCAGCGCATACCGGCGACCGCCGAGAAACTAATGCTTGTTTCGCGCTGCGAATTAGGAGTAGTTCGTCCCACGGATTGACGCTGCCCGCACCGTCGCCAAGCGCACCAAAAGCCCGATTGAGCGCTCGGCGATCCCAAACCTTGCGTCATCGATTTGCACCGGCTTGGGGATTCGGCCGTCCGCAGTCGGCAGCGCATGACCTCGGTCATCTCTTAGCCGGTCCGGCTCGTAGCCTCGGGATGGCGCGCAGATTCTATAGGGTTTAATCGACTTGACATCGGTGCTGTCGCGGCACCCGGCGATCGCCGAAATTGCCGTCGCCGGGTTGCTGGACGAGCGTCTGGGGCAGCGCGTCACCGCCTTTATCAGACGCGCGGCTGCGGTTGAGGCGGACGAACTCGACGCCTGGAGCCGCAATTCGCCGCTCGCCGATTACAACGGCGGCGCGCCTGGGTCTTTGTTGCCGAGATCCCGAAATCGCCGGTCGGCAAAATCTTGCGCCGCAAGCTCGTCGCCGGCGAATATGAAAGAGACGCCTGACGACCGACGTCGCTTTGGGAGCCTCGGCATTTAGCTTCGGCCGGTCTTGCGATATTAGTTCGGCGGATTTGCCTGAAGGAGCGACAATGGAGGACAGCATGCGGCCTTCGGGGCGCGCCGCTGATGCGATGCGGCTGGTTACGCTCGAGCCGGGCGCGGCGAAATATGCCGAGGGCTCCTGCCTGGTGAAGTTCGGCGACACGCATGTTCTATGCACCGCGTCGGTCGAGGAGCGCGTGCCGCCATTTCTGCGTAACACCGGGAGGGGTTGGGTCACGGCGGAGTACGGCATGCTGCCGCGCTCGACGGCGACCCGCACCGACCGTGAGGCAACCCGCGGCCGGCAGAGCGGGCGCACCCAGGAGATCCAGCGGCTGATCGGGCGCAGCCTGCGTGCGGTCACCGATCTGACCCGGCTCGGCGAGCGTCAGGTCCGTATCGATTGCGACGTATTGCAGGCAGATGGCGGCACCCGCACCGCCGCGGTAACCGGCAGCTATGTGGCGCTGCACCAGGCGTGTCAGCGCCTGCTGTCCGCCGGGCTTTTGACCAGCCTGCCGCTGCGCGACAGCGTTGCCGCGATCTCGTGCGGCGTCATCGCCGGATCGGCGGTGCTCGATCTCGACTACCCCGAGGACTCCCAAGCCGAGACCGACGCGAACTTCGTGCTGACCGGGACCGGCGGGATCGTCGAGATCCAGGCGACCGCCGAGGCCGCTCCGTTCGACGAGGCGCTCTTCGCCGAGATGCTGCGGCTTGCGCGGGCGGGCATCGCCGAGCTCACCCGACGCCAGCGT
>DATEQL010000656.1:0-3156 GCA_035272665.1 Allostellaceae bacterium | reverse complement strand
TCTTTGGGGCTGTAAAACATGGAGAAATGCCGACCAATAATTTCCTCCGCCCGGTAGCCCTTGATACGCTCGGCGCCGGCATTCCAGTTGGTGATAAGGCCTTCCGTATCCAGCATGAAAATGGCGTAATCCGTCACGCCGCCGACGAAAAGCCTAAAGCGGCATTCGCTCTCGCGGAGCTGCGTCAGGGTCTCAGTCAGCTGTCGGGTTCGTTCTTCGACGCGCCGCTCGAGCGTTTCATTGAGACGACGCCGCGCCTCGTCAGCCTCTTTGACGGCGGTCTGATCCACCAGCATGTTAACTGCCCCGACCAGCCGACCCGAAGCATCGTGGAGCGGTGTCGGGCAGGCCATGAACGGCACGCGCGTCCCGTCGGGCCGTTCGGCTACCGCCTCTCCACCCCGTATCGGACGATCTTCCTTCAAAGCCCTGGCCATCGGACACTCGTCATGCGCCATCGGCCGACCATCCGGCCAATAGAGGCGCCATGTAACGCACCATTGGTCGCTGCCGATTTCGGGCGTACGACCCGAGAACTCTATTGCGGCCTGATTGAAAAAGGTAATTCGGCCAGCGGCATCGGTCGTATAGATCGCCGCCGGCAAAGCGTCGAGCAGGTCGCGAAAATGCCAACGCCCGTCGCCGAACTCGCTCGCCTGCTCCTCATCCAGTCCGTTAAGCCCTACCGATCGCTCAGTGAGTGTGAGGCGTCTCGCGCCCGGCTGCGGGTCGATCGTTTCGGTCGTCTGCCCTGCCGAATTCTTGATCACCTCGCGGTCTCCTTTAGGCTTCGCGCCTTGGTGTGGGCTGCATTCTCAAACCGGCAGCTCCCCGGAGAGCTTTCGCCATACCCACCCCGGAGCGGATCGTGTCACCCCGCGCGCTGGTCCCGCTCCAGGTCCAAACGCTGATTCAACAGTAGCCGACGGCCTCGGTTCCGCGGGTTCGGGCCCCCCGGCAGGGCAATCCCTTATCGTGAAGAGTCATCCGCGAAAAATCAAATTGAACACCGAGTTGTCGACCCTTCGTCTCGATAAACGGAGCACCATAAGCTGTCAAGCGCCCCTCGAAGGTGAGTTACGAAAAACGATATAAGAATCCGAAGAGGTCAAAAGAGTTACACTTTGTTACATTCTTCACCGATCCCGATCGAGCCACGCAGCAGAAAATTACATTAGGCACGAAGGATCTTTGTTTTCTACAGCGATTACGCTCGCCGAGTGGTCGTGACCGAACAGAAGACTTCGTCGCCAACCCTCACCCACCCAGCCCTGTGGGCTGGGTCCCCACTCCCGCACTGCGCGAGAGGAGCTTTGAGATATGCGGCTTGCACCCCTCGCCCGCATCGCGAGACAGGGTGCCGAGCGCAGCGAGGCGGGTGAGGGCTCTTGCGGTACCAAGCGTTTCGGTTCGCTCCATTAGCGCGCGCCGCGGTAGGTTTTCTCACGGGCATCAATAGGGAGACCAAGAACGCTGGCGGCATAGTGCGGCATAGCATAGCCTAACCCTCGAAGGTGGCATTCCAGCCTAACTGGCGCCCAACGCTCGGATCGCGTGGTTGGCAGGCGCGGGGGCCCCCTATCCGTAGACAGGTCGGATTCGAGGCTCGCGACGGCGTCGCGGAGCGAGGTCGCAACGATAGTATCCGGCCGAGCGATCGTCGCGACCGTAGCTGCAAGCTCACCCGGGCTCAATCTCCAGAAACCGACTAATATCCTGGCACGCGGAACGCGATCAGCACCGTTAGAGCAACCGCGGCCACCCTGCCCATTCGCAATCGGCGAAGCCAACGGACTGCAGGTGTCAGTAGAAAGCCCAACAGAACCGCAAGCGTGATCGGAACAATAACCTCGCGGGCGAAATACAAGAACGCGATCACCACGCCGGCAGTCAGGACGGTCAGTACACCGAAGAAGCCTGAGGGGACCGGGGAAGCGTCGCGGCCGTAGGCTCTGGAAGGCTGGTCGGCCACACTGATCGCTCCGTTCCGAGTGTGCGCTGCAAGCGCAATCTATCATCGAGCCTTGGCGCAAAAGTCAGAGCGACGCCGGGACGCTGGGCGGGCAAGCTCGTCGCGGTCAGCGAAGACCGCGAGCGAGCAGGCACGAATTTTCAGGGGCGGTGAATCAGGTAGGCGAGCCCGTACCCAATCGCACCGGCGAGGAGGAGAGCCATCAGCGGTTGTTCTGCCGCATATCGGCTGACATATCCCCCGGCACGAGCGCCCTGCTGATAAACGGTGGTGGCGGCCTGACCTGCCTGGTTCCCGATGTCGCGAGCGACACCTTGGACGGTGTCTACGGCCTGAACCCCGGCGGACGACGCTTTTCGAGCCAGGTCGGCAGCCTTGTCCATGGTCGCCCCGGCGCTCGCCTGCAGATCTCGGAGCACGGGCTTGCCCTGCTCGATCTTGTCTTGAACCATTTTTTCCGTGTTGGCGGCGAAGTCACTGACCGTGGCCTCGACCTTCGCCGTCGCATCGTTCACAACACCCGCACCTTTTTGCTGGTCCATCGACCACTCCTTATCCAGATGCCATTTCGCCGACATCAGCTTCTAAACAGATCCGCGAGCCAAAACGCTCCGTTTGCGATCGTCGATCATCGAGAAATCTCTCGGAGACCGGCGTCTATGACGAGCAAAACCGCAACATCGGCAGCGTCAAGGATATCGTCCTCAATAAGGACGGCAAAGTTGATGCAGTGGTCCTCGATGTCGGCTCGTTCCTCGGAATGGGCGGCAAATACCTCCCGTTACCGATTAGCGACATCAAGAGCGACAACAACCGTCTGACGTTCGACCGTACCAAGGAGCAGCTGCAGGCGATGGCGTCATACCAGCTCGAAGATCCCGACACCGGCGCCGGGACTTCGACGTCACCCGCCACCGGCGGACACCTCGACCGATAAACGAAACGAGTCGCATTTCGGCGAGCCGGGCGGAGATCCCTTCGTCCGGCTCGTTTCGTTCGGGCCGGGCGATCAGAAGGCACCGTTGGCGGGGTCGGCCCGGCGGTATTATCCTCCCGTGTGGGCGTCCGCTATGCCGGTGCTTTATCGCGCCCTTGAGGAGGATAAGTGATCCGACCTCGCGCTGCCGGGACACCGCACCGCCACGGAGATGGCAGCCTTGGCGTCCGTGAAATAGAACGGCGAC
>DATEQL010000655.1:0-2635 GCA_035272665.1 Allostellaceae bacterium | reverse complement strand
GTGCCGCTCGAGCCGCACACCCAAGGTCCGCAACCCGCGCAGCGCGTAATAAGCGTCGTCGGGTGCCGCGCAATGACCGAGATCGGCGGCCATCGTGCGCACCTTCAGATACATCTCCTCGTTGGTGATCACGGCGCCGAGGATCACGTCGGAATGACCGACGATGTATTTGGTCGCCGCATGGATCGAAACGTCGACGCCGCGGGCGAAGGACGGAAAGAGGTACGGCGAGGCCCAAGTGTTGTCCATCAGCACCTTGGCGCCGGCTTCGTGCGCCGCCGCGGCGATCGCCGGCACATCCTGCACCTCGAACGTCAATGAGCCCGGCGACTCGACATAGACGACCTTGGTATTCGGGCGCATCAGCCGGCCGATATCCTCGCCGATTAGCGGGTCGTAATAGGTCGTGGCGACGCCGCAGCGGGTCAACACTCTCTCGCAGAAGTTGCGAGCCGGCCCGTACGCCGAGTCGACCATCAGCAGATGGTCGCCGCATTTGAGACAGGCCTGCAGAGGCGCCGTAATCGCAGCGAGCCCCGAAGACATCAGCATCGCCCGATAGCCGCCCTCGATCGCCGCCACCGCCTCTTCGAGGGCAAAGGTGGTCGGTGTGCCGAGCAGACCGTAACGCACCACGTCGAACCGCGTTTTCGGGTCGCGTTTGGCCTCCCACTCGGCCATGTTCGACGAAAGGATAGTCGAAGCATGATAAACCGGCGGGTTGACGGCACCATGCTGGCCCTCTGGGTGGCGCCCGAGATGGGCGAGCAGTGTGTCCTTGCGGTAATTCCGGGGCCCGCCGTCACTCTTCATAAGGTACACTCCGCCCTTCCGGCGCTAATTCGCGACCGATGCCCTCTCTCCGTTCCGAACATTATAACGCTTTCAAGCCGCTGCCCAGCACCACCATGGGCTGCGGGCGGCTTGCAATCGCTAAACAAGCAGCCGAGAATCCCGCTCTATTAGCGGACGGTGTCGATGACGGACCGTTACCGAGGAAAGGTCAAGGGGAGGTGCCGGTGAGACCAGGAATTCTGGCCCTGCTGATCGTCGTCGCGGCGTGCTCTTCCAGCACGACGCCGGTTCCATCCTCTGATCCGCAGGCCTCCGCCGCACTCCTCAAGAAGGATTGCGCGGATCCGCAGTGGAAGGAGGAGAATCTCGGTCTCTGGTACTCGGTCTGCCGGCAGCCGTTGCGCTGGTGACCGGCCGACGCGACCGCCGGTCGTGCGTCAGGCTCAGAACTTCTTGAAGCATTCCTTGCCGGAGCCCTCCAACGCTTTGCAATCCGCCGCGCTCGCTTGCGACTTCGGTGTGATTTGAACGGCAAAACTTCTGCCGTCCTTGCAGCGCACGCTCCAATACGCGTAACCCTTGGCTTTGCCGGTCGTCGTCACGCCCATCGGAAAGGACGATTCTCCGACGCAGCCCTTGATCCCTTTCGTGAGCATCTTCGCTTGCTGGTCCGGCGACATAGCGAGGAGGCTATCATTAGCAGGATTGCCCGACCCTCCCGCCGCCAGCGCGCCCAGACCAGGAACGGCGACCATCAGAGCCGCCAGCAGCAACACTGCCCTCCGCATCGCGCACCTCGCAATCGCACTTCGCGCTGAGATTATCGTCGCCGCCCCGTTACTGCAACTTCGACAGTCTCTTACGGAATAACCGGAAGGACGATGTGAGACGGGTGCGCCGCGTCGACAAAGACCCGGTTTCGGGCGATTCGCGGGTGCTCCATCGTGCCTTCGGGTTCTCGTGAATTGGGGTTGACGTCGAAATGCGGGAAGTTGCTGCTCGAAATATCGACCCGCAGCCGGTGTCCCGACGCGAACAGATTGCTCGTTGGGAAGAGCTCGATCGTAATTGCGCAGACCTCGCCCGGCGCCATCGGCGACGGCCGCTCCCAGCTGTCCCGGTAGCGCACTCGTAGAATCCCGTCGGTCAGGTTCATCGCGAAGCCTTCAGGGAAATCGTCATTCGGCGGGTGGACGTCGATCAGTTTTGCGGTGAAGTCGGTGTCGGGGCAATCCGACGCGATCCACAGCCGCACCGTCGCCGGGCCGGTCACCTCGATCTCGCGGTCGAGCGGCGGGGGTGGCGAAGACCAGCACATCCGGGCGCTCGGCGAGCGGCCGGTAAGGCTCGCTCGCACCGAACACATTGGGTCCCGTGCTCTGGTCGTAGGCGCCGGCCCGCATCACCGGCTCGCCCGAGTTCGCCGCGCCGCCGATCGTCGGCACCGGATGGCGCGGGTCGAAGGCGTAGTCGAGCGGTCGAGCGCCCTGTGGCGGCAGGGCGCGGCGGAGGCTGCGATCCGGATGCAGGTGAAATTCTGTCCATCGGGTCTCGGGCAGCGGCCAATCCGCGGCCGTGCGCCAGCGTCCGCCGTCGTCTAACCTTCCCATGGAGTTGCGCCGCCCTGACCCACCGCCCATCGCGAAGACCCGCTCCGGCGGCTCGGCCGCCGCACCGCTGGATCTGCTCTTGAGCCAGTGGTCGAACCAGTCGAGGCGCCGCGCGAAAAAATCTGCGGCGAGGTTGATGTCGACCGGCGCCGCAGGGCCGAAATCGACCTCGCCCGCGTAGCTCAGCGAGCGGTCACCATGGGTCCACGGACCGAGGATCAGCCGCATCG
>DATEQL010000654.1:0-7859 GCA_035272665.1 Allostellaceae bacterium | reverse complement strand
TTGGACGAGAACTCCTACCAGGCAGGGATCAAGGTGTCTGACGAGGAACTCGCCGAGCTGGCGATCGAACGCGACGAGTTTCATGGGGAGTGGAACTACAGATTGCGACCACGCGGCCATCCAACCACAACATGAAGTGTTAAAGTTACTTTTGCTAGGATCCTAAGCGACTTGCGCATTGAGAAATGCGGACATGCGCTCCCAAGCCTGGTTGGCGCAGGCGACATCGTACGCGGCGCTGCGCTCGTTGGCGAAGGCGTGCGCGGCGTCGTAGCCGTAGATCTCGTGCTTGACGCCGGCGCTTTTCAGCACCTGCTCGAGATCATTGACCGCGGCCGGTGTGCACCAATCGTCATTGTTGGCGAAGTGCGCTTGGAACGGCACGCGGATTTTGGCCGGGTCGGCGAATTCCTTGGGCGGTATCCCATAGAAGCAGATTGCGGCGCTGACTTCATGAATATGCACCGCGGCGGCGATCGTCAGCGCGCCGCCCATGCAAAAGCCCATTACCGCGACTCTGTCGCTGTGCTTCTGTAGTTGCAGCGCAGCACCGCGCAGATCCTGGTGCGTCGCGCCGGGGAAATCGAGACCGGTCATCAGATGATTGGCCTCGTCAGGCGCTGTCGTGACGCGGCCCTTATACAGATCGGGCGCCAACGCGTTGTAGCCGGCGCGGGCAAAACGGTCGGCGACGCCACAAATCTGGTCGTTGAGACCCCACCACTCCTGGATGACGATGATTCCTGGCCGGCCATGGCCCGCCATCGCCAGATAGCCTTTGGCCGCCACGCCGTCCGGCCGGGCAAAGTCAGTCATGATACCCATCGATGCTCCTCCTGCTCAGGCGTCGGCAAAGGCCGGCATGACCTCATTTGTGAACAGCTCGACCGAACGCATGGCTTCGTCATGGCTGATCGTCCCGAAGGCGAAGTCGCAGACGTAATAATTGACGCCGGTCGCCGCGATCTCGCGGGCGATGTAGTCACACACCATCGCGGGGGTGCCGGCGATCGCGTCGCCGTGCTTTTGCAGCACGCCGAAATCTTCCGGCAATGCCGCCTCCAGCGGAAACGGCACGTTATATTCGTGCCACAGCAGCCCCATGTGGTGGCGCCAAGCCGGGTAGCCGCGGCGTGCCGTGTCGAGCGCTTCGGCCTCGGTCTCGGCGATGACGATGTGGCGGTTGACCCCGAGCAGCGGCAAATCGGCCTCGGAATGCCCCAACTTCTTCCATTCGGTGCGATAGCTGTCGGTGATCGCGCGCACCTGCTCCGGCGGCCGCCGCGTCACCGTGTTGGCCGCGATGGCTGCCGTCCAAGCCACGCTCGCCGGGTTGCCGAGCCCGTACCACACCGGCAGCGGCTGCTGGAACGGTTTCATGACGATCGGCACGCTGTCGAAATCGTAGAATTCGCCGTGGAAGGTTAGCCGGTCTTCGGTCAGCCCGCGGCGGATGACCTCGAAAGCTTCGCGGAACTGCTTGGCTCCGGTGTCGAAGTCGATGCCGTAGAAGCCGACCTCGACCGGCGAAATGCCGCGCCCGACCCCGTACAGAAACCGGCCGCCGCTCATCTGGTCGAGCATGCAGATCTCGTCGATCAGGCGCAGCGGGTGATAGAGCGGCAGCAGGTACACCATCGGCCCGAACCGGAGCTGCCGGGTCCGTTGCGCGACCGCGGACAGGAAGACGCTGGGCGACGGCGCATAACCGAGCGGGGTGTTGTGGTGCTCGGCCAGATGGTAGCCGTAGAACCCGGCACGGTCGTAGGCCTCGATCAGCTCGAGCCGCTGTTCGAAATGCTGGTTGAGCGGCAGACCGCTGTCGTCAAGGTGGTCAAAGATCCCAAAGCGCATCACCGTCCTCCGGTTTGATCGACCCAATGCGACGCAGCGGCCTTGTCGTGCTTGCTCAGTGGAGCGCAAACTTGCGGGCGCTGATCGTACAGGGAGGCGGGATACTATGGAACTGGAACAATCCGTTGCCCGACATTACACGCACGGCTCTCTCGAGGCGGCGGTGTTCCAGGCCGTCGCCGCCTCGGGCATCGGCCTCGACCGTCTGACCCCGGCCGACTTGGCTCCGGTCGACGAATTTCACATCGGCGGCCGCCAGGCGACGATCGACTTTGCCGCCCAGCTCGATCTCCGACCTGACATGCACTTGCTCGACATCGGCTGTGGCTTGGGCGGGGCCTCGCGCTATTTCGCGCATGATCGGGGCTGTCGGGTTACCGGCATCGACTTGACCGAGGAGTTCGTCCGGGTCGCCGAGACATTGTCGCGGCGGGTCGGGCTTGCCGACCGGGTCGCCTACCGGCAGGCCAACGCGCTTGCCCTGCCCTTCCCGGCCGGGAGCTTCGACGGCGCCTATATGCTCCATGTCGGCATGAATATCGACGCCAAGGCGGCTATATTCGCCGAAATCCGGCGCTTGCTGAAGCCGGGGGCGGTCTTCGGCATCTACGACGTGATGCGCACCGGCGATGGTGCTCTGACCTTCCCGGTGCCGTGGGCGGCAACCGGGGAGACCAGCTTTCTCGAAACCCCAGCCGGGTATCGCCGCCTGCTGGAGGGCGCCGGCTTTGTCGTCCGCATGGAGCGCGGCCGGCGTGACTTCGCTATCAAGTTCTTCGCCCAGATGCGCGCCCACGCCGGCCAGAGTGGTGGTCCGCCGCCGCTCGGCCTGCACATCCTGATGGGCGGCGACGGGCCGCAGAAGGTCGCTAACATGATCGACAACCTGCAGCGCGGGCTGATCGCGCCGACCGAGATAGTCGGCCAAGCAGCCTAAGCGGCGCCGGCCTCAAGCACCGGCCAGCATCGCGTCGGCAATCTTCTCCGCGGTCATCAGGGTCGGAAAATTGGTGTTGGCGCAAGGCACCACCGGAAACAGTGATGCGTCGACAACGCGCAGGCCGGAAACGCCGCGCACGCGACCTTGGCTATCGGTCACCGCCATCGGGTCGTCTTCCGCCCCCATGCGACAAGTGCAGGTGGCGTGCCACACACCGATCGACGCCTTGCGGATGAAGTCTTCGAGTGCCTCGTCGTTCCGCATCAATTCATCGAAGCGGTAGCCCTCGACGATGACCTTCTCGATCATCATCCGCCGCAGCCACGCCGGGCCGTCGAGCAGTTTGGCGATCACGTCGGTGATCATCTTGTTCTTGTTGTTGACGACACCGATCTTGCGGACCCGCTCGGTGTAGCTCGCCGGGAACGGGTCGCTCGTCGCGTCGGCCATGGCGGCACTCACCTGCATCGCGCCGAGCCGGCGATAGGCGTCCATCAGCCGCTCGAGGTCCCGTCGGTCGGACAACAGGTTGAACTCGACGACCGGCTCGGCCCGCCAATCGCGCGAGGCGAGCTTGACCTGCCCGGTCTCGGAATAGGTCTTGTAGACCGCGGCGAGCAATGAGCCGATCTGCTCGCCGACCGCATGCCAAGCCGATTTGCTGACGCCGGCGACAAACATGTCGCCCGGCGGCGCGTCGCCGATGCCCGACGAGTAGCGCAAGGCGAGCAGGATATGGCGCCGGGTCATGCCGTTGAGGCGGCTCTCCGGCTTGATAAAGGACGAGACCGAGATCGACGGGTGGTCCATCAGCCGCTGGCCGACCCCCGGCACATGCGCCACGACCTCGATCCCGAGATCGCGCAAATGCCCCGCCGGCCCGATCCCGGCACGCAACAGATGCGCCGGCGAATGGATCGCACCCGACGAGACGATGACTTCGCCGCCGCGAAACTCGGTGTCCTTGCCGTCGACCAGCACCTTGACGCCGACACAGCGCGCCCCCTCGAACAGCAGCTCCTTGACCTGGGTCAGGGCCGAGACCGTCAAATTGTCGCGCAGCCGCGTCCCCGGATCAAGGTAACCGATTGCCGCCGAGACCCGGCGGTCGTAGAGGTTGGAGATCGTGATCGGGAAATAGCCGTCCTTGAATTCGGCGTTCTGGTCCTGGATGTATTCGAACCCGGCCTCGTCGAACGCCTTGGCGACCGCCTTGGCGTGGCCGTTCCACAGATCGGGGAAGATGCGGCGAACCGGGATGCGGCCGTCTTTGCCATGCCAGGGGCCGTCGAAATCCATGTCCCGTTCGACCTTCTTGAAATAAGGCAGAACGGCATTCCAATTCCATCCGGTCGCACCCCGCGCTTCCCACTCATCGTAATCGGAGGGCGCGCCGCGATTGGCGAGCTGGCCGTTGATCGAAGAGCCCCCTCCCAGCACCCGCGCCTGCTCGTATTTGCGCAAGGGCGGGCGATCCTCCTCCGGTCGGTTGTGCGAAATGACCTCGGTGTGGACCTTGAGCTCAGTCCAGTGAAAGCGCGGATCGAAATAGGCCGTACCCGGATAGCTGTCGAGAATCTCGGGCGGCACCTTACCGTGCGGGGTGTCCTGGCCGGCTTCGCACAGCAGCACATTGTTGCTGCTCTTGGCCGACAGCCGGTTGGCCATGACCGAGCCCGCCGACCCGCCGCCGACGATGATGTAATCGTAGCTCATCTCCCTCCCTCTGGCGCTCTTCCGTCATGCGCGGGCTTGACCCGCGTATCCACGAGTTTTCTCCTGTCGTAGATGTAATGCTGTCCGTGGGTGGCCGGGTCAAGCCCGGCCACGACGCTGTGCGAGGTGCCCTTGAGCGCAACCGAGTTTGCCGTGCCGGTCGAAGACCGCTATTTCGAGGATTATGTACCCGGAGCCGTCTATGAGTACGGGCGTATTCCGGTCACCGAGGCCGAGATCATCGAGTTTGCCCGCCGCTTCGACCCACAATACATTCATGTCGACCTCGCGCGGGCGGTCCAAGGCCCCTTTGGCGGGTTGATCGCGAGCGGTTGGCATACCGCGGCGATGATGATGCGGCTCATCGTCGACAATTTTCTGCCGAAGAGTGCGAGCCTCGGCTCACCCGGCATCGACGAACTGCGTTGGCTGCGTCCGGTTCGACCCGGTGACGTACTGAGCGTTCGGCTCTCCGTCCTCGATGCGACGCGCTCGCGATCAAAACCCGACCGAGGCGTCGTGCGCACCCTATGCGAGCTATTGAACGAAGACCGAGAGGTCGTCATGAGCCTGAAGGCGATGAATATCATGGCCTGCCGGAGCGCTTCTTGAAGGTCGGCATCGTCTCGGACCTGCACTGCAATGATACGGGGCTCTCGCGAGCGCTGAACCTGATGGGTGATGTCGACGAGCTGATCTGTCTCGGCGACAGCATCTGGGAGTACCGCTTTTCGAACGAGATCGTGCGCCTGCTCAAGGAACGCGGCGCGCGCACCATCCTCGGCAACCACGAGGAGGGCTTTTTCGGACCGCAAGGAGACCGCGCACGACAGCCGGAGTGGATCGACCGGTCGCTGCTGGGCTGGCTCGTCGAGCGGCCGCACCGCCTCGAATTGCAGCTCGGCGGTAAGAAGCTGCTCGCCGTCCACTCGACCCCCTGGGAACCGCGCGGGGCCTATGTCTACCCGCACAGCTCGCTGTTGGAGCGGTTCGCCGAAGCCGACGCCGATTTCGTCCTATACGGCCACACCCACCATCAGCTCGTGCGCCGCTGCGGCAAGGTGCTGGTGATCAATCCCGGCTCGGCCGGCGACGCGCGCGATGCCGACAACGGCCGGCAATTGAGCTGCGCGGTGCTCGACACGGTGACCGAGGAGGTCGTGGTGACCGATTTCCCGGATGGGCGCGAATCATCGTAAAGCGGGAATTTGAAATGTGTCGTTCGGGGACATCGGGAGCCTCGATACATTCGCCGTAAATCAATAGGTTATCCGGCACATTCCCGAGCAGCCCGAACCGGGAAATTGTTTGGCGGAATCGGGCAATCTCTGCCGCCGAAGCCGCGAAAATTTCCCGCTTACGACCCGTATCCGGGAATTAACCGGGTAATCGGCGAGGCTCTGTGGCGCAGGGCGGGCGAGGGCGGGCCGAACAGCGCCCGCCACCCCTCGCGCCAATTGCGCACCGTCCACAGATCGCGGGCCAGCATGACCCATTCATGGAAGGCGATCCACACCGGGTTGTTCGAGCGCAGCGGCTCGACCAGACCATAGCGGCACGGGGTCTCGTGGCGCTCGATGCGCAAGGTGCCGAACAGGCGGTCGAAGATGATCAGCACGCCGCCGTAATTGGCGTCGAGATATTCGGGGTTGGCGGCGTGGTGCACGCGATGGTGCGACGGCGTGTTGAACACGAGCTCGAGCGGACCAAGCTTCGGGATCCAGTCGACGTGCGGCCAGAACTGGTAGAGCAGGTTGAGGCTCAGCGTCGCAAACACGACCCGCGGCGGAAAGCCGAGCCGCACCAGCGGCACGAAGAACATCGCGGTGCCGCTGAGCCGCCCGGTCCAGCCGAACCGATAGGCGGCGGACAGGTTGAGCTGGTTCGGCGAGTGGTGAACCGCGTGCGAGGCCCACAGCCAGCGCATCCGATGACCGGCGCGATGAAACCAGTAATAGCAGAACTCCTGGCCGAGAAAGAGCGCAGCAAAGGCGCCGATGGTGCCGAGCGGCACGGTCGCGACGCGATGCGTCCAGGCCCACGCGATCACCGGATCGGCCAAACCCAGAGGCAGCAACGTGTAGACGAGGTATTGGCGGACCAGAAGGTCGGTCAACGAGGCGAAATAGGCGCGCCAATTATAATTGCGCCGCCCCCCAAAAGATCGCGCGAGCGCTTCGAGCGCCGCCAGGGCGATCACGACCGGGACCGCATAAAGGAAGACTCGTTGCAGCGTAGCCATCGCGCTTTCCTCTGGTGTGGTTCGCGGTGGCCAGCTTGGAATGAGGGGTATCCGGCTTTCTCGCCGGTTTCGCACCAGGAATCGCCGAATCCCGCCCGCCGCTCGCCGATTCCAGAATCGGCGAGCGCTCAGTTGGCAGCGGCGCTGTAGGGTGACGCGGCGAGGCGGACGCGCCGGAACTCGCTCGGCGTCATCCCGGTTTCTGCCTTGAAGGCGCGATTGAAGGGCCCGATCGACTGAAACCCGGCGTCGAGAGCGATCGTCAGGATCGGAACCTCGGCTTGGCTGGGATCGGCGAGTGCGGCCTTTGCCTCGGCGAGGCGGTAGCCGTCTAAAGTTGCGGTGCGTGAGCCGCTGGTTGATCAGGCGCCGCAGCCGATATTCCGGGGTGCCGAGCCGGGCGGCCAGCGCGGCGATGCTGAGCCCCTCCTCGCGATAGACCTTATCATCTTCCATCAGTCGGCGCAGCGCGTCGAGCAGCGCGCGTTCCTGTGGGTCGGCCGGCTTCGGCTCTGCTGGTCGGTCTGGCTGAAGCGCGCGAGTGGCGAGCGCGCCGCCGGGCATTTCAAACAAACGCATCAGCGCGAAGGCAAAGGCCATCGCGGCCAGGCCGGCCGCATTGAGCGTGGTGCCAGGGAGCCCTCTCCCGCCATGGTGCGGCATCAGCTCGGCAAGGGTGATCGCCGCGATGTAGAGCCCCGCACCGATCGCCAGGATGACGCGCAGCCGGCGCCGCGCCTCCACGAGGTCGCCGGCCAAGCCGGTGAGCGCTTGCCAGACGGCGAGGCCGGCGAGCAACAGCGCCATCGTTTGCATGGCGAGCCCAGCGACCGGCCATCCGCCGAAGATGCACAACGCGCCGAGGCCGACGAGCACGACCCAGGGTAGGAATTTGTTCCCAGGAGGGGCGAAACTCGTCGTCGAAGCACGCGCTGGCCTACAACCAAAAACGGCGGGTGTGCCGATGCTAATCAGCCGTAGCGGGATCAGCCACGTCGCGTGCTTGAAGGGCTCACCCGGTGCCGACTGGACCACATAGGCTGCCACGCTCGTGATGAACAGCGCACCATAGCGTGCGGCCGCCGATCGCCGCCACTCGCGCAGGCC
>DATEQL010000653.1:0-13178 GCA_035272665.1 Allostellaceae bacterium | reverse complement strand
CCTGCACATCGACCTTTTCGAGGTTTGCTCGGCGTTTACTCGCGTTGCGGCCTGCACACTCGCGTGGTCACCAAATTCGTGACCGCTAGCCGGGGGCTTCAGACATTTCGTCACCTCCATGCCTGCCCCGGTTGCTTCCGGCTGGAGCGATCGCCGGGTGGGCCTTGCACCCACTGGAAAACCGCCGCCTTGTCACGGCGCACATGGGACGCTGTCCTTGCCGGCGCAGCCGCTCGCGATAGGCCCTGACCTTATCCCGTGAGAGCTTCGAGCGAATGGATTCCGCCATATCCGCGCTCCGACAAAGTGACATGTAAATCACCGATCGGCGCGGAAAGCCAACCCCCGATCGACGAGCCCGTTGCCACGAGCTGGAATAGCGGGCGCAGATGCTAGTCCGAGCCGGGGACTGTGCCCTTCGGTAAGCTCGCGCAATACCGCGCGATCTCGCCGGGCGTGGTGATCCACAGCGCGTCGCGGTGACCGATGATATGGCGAATGGCGTCGCGAAACGGACGCAGCCGAAACGGCTGGCCGATGATGAAAGGGTGCAGTGCCACGGCGAAAACCAGCGGATATTTGCGCGACTGCTCTAGCATTTCGTCGAACTGGTCCACAATCATCTCGGCGAACTGGCGTCCGGTGTGGCGGCGGTTGACGAGTGCCGGCAGATCGTTGAGCTCGGCCGGATAGGGCACCGACAGGATCGGCCCGGCGCGGGTGCGCATCCAGATCGGCTGATCGTCCATCGCCCAATCCATGACGTAGCGGTAGCCGGCCTCCTTCAGGAGGTCGGGTGTCGCCGCACTCTCTGCGAGCCCAGGACCGAGCCAGCCCTCCGGCCTGCTGCCGGAGAGCCGTGTGACGACCTCGGTGCATTCGGCGATCAGCCGCGCCTCGTCCTCCTCCCAGAGCACATCTTGGCGCTCGGCATTGGTCCTGCCGTGGCCGACAAATTCGTCGCCCCGCCCCTTGAGCCGCGCAACGATGTCCGGACAGGCTTCGAGGACGGCCGAGTTG
Organism: Allostellaceae bacterium; assembly: GCA_035272665.1. GTDB lineage: Bacteria > Pseudomonadota > Alphaproteobacteria > ATCC43930 > CGMCC-115725 > AP-15. Next base: position 12,158 of record DATEQL010000653.1, on the reverse strand, counting down.
ACGTTGTGCGCCCCCGGCAGCCCGAACTCGTCGAGCAAATCGAGATAATGCCAGAGGCCGACGCGGTTGCCGTAGTCGCGCCACGCATAGTTACGGTGGCTCTGGGGGGCCGGCGCACCCGACGGGTCGACGCCGAGACCCGCGCCAAAGGCGAAATATTCGATGTTACTGCAGAGGGTGACGGCGAGCCGGGCGCCGTCGGGCCATTCGTATTGCTGCCGCTTGTGGATCGGCACGTAGTCGTAGCGGCTGTGGGCGGGGAGTTTCATCGCAGAGCTTCCGATCGCTGGCGGCTGTGGTGCCCCCGCCCTGCCTCCCCCGCTCGCGGGGGACGGAGGGGCCCGCGCTAGCGGGAGGGTGCCGCTTATCGCGCCTTGAACACCGGCTTGCGTTTTTCCATGAAGGCAGTGCGGCCTTCGATATAGTCCTCACTGGCGAAGCACTCGTCGACCAGGCGCTTGCACAGCGCGAGGTCGCGCTCGCCAGTGTCCTTCATCGCTTCGCGCACAATGACCTTCACCGAACGCACGGTCAGCGGCGCGTTCGCGGCGATCATCTCGCAATAATCTTTGACATAGTTTTCGAGCTGATCGGCCGGCACGACCTGGTTGACCAGGCCCATGCGCAATGCCTCCTCGGCGCTGAACTGACGGGCCGTGTAAAAGATTTCGCGGGCATAAGCCGGCCCGACGAGATCGATCAGCTTGCGGATCCCGTCATAGGCGTAGCCGAGCCCGAGCTTGGCCGCCGGAATGCCAAAGCGCGAACCTTCGGCGGCGATCCGCAGGTCGCACGCCAGCGCAGTGCCGACACCGCCGCCGATGCAATAGCCCGATATCATCGCGATCGTCGGCTTGGGGGTGTCCTGGATGCGGCGGCGGGCACCCTCGGAGATCTTGCCGTAGGCGGCGACCGCTTCCTCCGAGGCGCGTTTCTCCTTGAATTCGGAGATGTCGGCGCCCGACACAAAAGCCCGGCCGCCGGCGCCGCTGAGGACGATCACGCGAACCGCGTCATCCTGCTCGAAATCGTCCATGATCTGGGTCACGGCCTGCCACATTTCGAGCGATACGGCGTTGTGGCGCGCCGGATTGTTGAAGATCAGGCGGCCGATCGGCCCCTCCTTCTCGGCGATCATCTTGCTGGTCGCCAGCGGCTGATCGAGCATGTTTCTGGCTCCTTGCCTGGTAAAGGGAGGCGGTGTCAGACGACGGCGCGGGCGCGCAAATCGGCGATCGCGGCGTCATTGTAGCCGAGCTCGCGCAATACCTCATTGGTGTGCTGGCCGAGGTCTGGGGTCGGACGCAATTTTTCGGGCTCCTGAGTGCGCGTCATGTTGATCGCCTGGCCGACGGCCTTCAACGGGCCGAGCTTTGGATGGTCGATCGGACGCGCCATTTGGAGATGCTGGACCTGCGGGTCAGCGAAAGTCTGGTCGATCGTGTAAATCGGCCCGCAGGGCACACCGACCTCGTTCATCAGCTCGACCCAATAGGCGGCGGGCCGCCTTCTGGTGATCTCGGCGAGGCGCTCGTTGAGCGCCTTGCGGTTTTTCGAACGCGCAGGGCCGTTCGCATAATCGGGATCGTCGAGCAATGCCATCGCGTCGGCCGCCTCGCAGAAACGCCGGAACATGTGGTCGCCTGACGCAGCGATGTTGATCTGGCCGTCCGATGTCGGAAACACGCCGGTGGGGATACCAGTCGGATGGTCGTTACCTGCCTGCTTGGCGACTTCACCCGCCATCAGCCAGCGAGAGCCCTGGAAATCGAGCATGAAGATTTGCGCTTCGAGCAGCGAGGTGTGTACCCACTGCCCCTCGCCCGATGTCTCGCGCTCGATCAGGGCCATCAGAATACCCTGGGCGAGCAACAGCCCGGCGCAGAGATCGTCGATCGGGATTCCGACCCGTACCGGTCCTTGACCCGGCATACCAGTGATCGACATCAGCCCGCCCATGCCTTGGGCGATCTGGTCAACCCCGGGACGCTTGGCGTAAGGCCCGGTCTGGCCAAATCCGGAGATGCTGCCATAGACGATGCACGGATTGATCTTCTTGATCGACTCGTAATCGACGCCGAGGCGGTATTTTACCTCCGAACGGAAATTCTCGACGACAACGTCTGCCTTTTCCGCAAGCTTGAAAAAGATCGCCTTGCCCTCCTCGCTCTTCAGATTGAGCGTCAGGCCGCGCTTGTTGCGGTGCAGGTTCTGGAAATCGAAGCCCTCGCGCCGCGAGCCGGTCACGTCGCTTCTCGCCTCGCCCGGCGGCTCGATCTTGATCACGTTGGCGCCCCAATCGGCAAGCTGGCGGACCGCGGTCGGGCCGGCGCGGGCATGACAGAGATCGAGGACGGTGAATTTCGAAAGCGGTAGAGTTCCGATGCTCACGACAGCGCGCCTTTCTTGGTTCGAATCGCCCGCCCGGAACCCCGCGGCGCGGACTGCTGGGTCCACGAGCGTGGCAAGGCCGGATGGTCGGCAATCTCGCCCTTCCGATGCTCCGAGGTCAAGCCGATGAGCCGCAGGCTCGCCGCACGGCCGGCCCCGACCCGCTCGATTGCCTGCGGCCATCCGCACCGCCCGGAGGCGATTTGCTGTTTTTGCAGTTATTTGCAGTGAATATACAGTAGCCGCCCACGACGACGCCCACGGCACGCGTTTGTTCACGTTCTATGTTGGCTACATGGCGTTATTCCGGCGGCTGGTTCGGCGCCACCAACCCCGCTCGGCTGGAATCTCCGTGTGAAGTGACGCACACCGCGGCGATGCCGCTTTTGGTTTATTCTCCGCCGCAACATCGGCCGCGCTCGAAAGAAGAGGACGCCATGAGAATTCGGAAGCGAACGGGAGCTTCGGCGAAGCGCCGCGCCGGCGGGGGCATGCTCCTCGCCGCCGCTCTGGTCATTGCCGCCGGCTTTGGCGGCAGCGCGTCGGCGGTCCCGATGCCGCCGACGCCGAGTATCGAGCACGGACAAAGCGGATGGAAACCGATCATGAAAACAGCAGAGAATTCCCCAAAAGAAACCCGCGACGAAAAAGCCGCAGCCTCGCCGACAAAGGACGATCCTCCGGTTTTACCCAAGGAATTCCGGGAATACCTCGCCTATCAGGTGGCCGAAGACGTCAAGGCGCAATTGATTGCCTAGGCGAAATGGGTCATCGGCGTCGTCGCCTTGTTGATCGCAATTCTCGGCGTCAAAACCTATTTCGATGTGCAAAGCAAGATCAGCGCGACGATCGACAGCGAAATCCGGGCAACAAAGGCGACGACGGACAAAGTTATCGAACAATTCATGAAGGAGAAAGATGCGAGTCTGACAAAGCTGCAAACCGAGTGCGACAGGATTCAGCAGGAGGCGGATCGGGCCAGCGAGCGCAGGATCTGGGTCAAGAGCTTGGACGACATCACCGCGAGCACGGATTTCGAGGATTTCGCCACGATCACCTTCGAAACCGCCAAGAAGCTGTACGGGAGCGACAGCGACGAGGCAAAGGCGGTGGGGGAAGCGCGGTCCAAGGTCGGGCTCAGCGTTTACGTGCGAGAGGAGAGAAGCAGAACGGGCAAGGTCGGAACCGGGCCGCGGCCGTCGGCAAAGGCCGGGCGAAACTCGAACGGGGAAATAACCCGGCGGCGGACAACGGGTTTCTTGGCGGTCCTGCGCCGGTGCGGATGCCAAAGGCACTGTTGCAAGGACGGCGAGGTTTTCTCACATTCCCAGGCACGGTCGGCGGAAGCGCCTCGATCACTCCGTCAGTCGTGTTCGATGCCGGTTGCTCTGCGGAACCTGTTCTTCAGCAACACCCCGTCGCGGGGCGGCAACACCCGCGGCGGCTCGTCGGCGCGGATCGCGATCCGGGCGAAAAGTGTCGTCGCCGCATTACGTAGGCGGCCGGCAAACTTGCTCAGTCCAAGTTCGTCGGTGATGTCGAAGGCCGCTTTGATCCCGCAAGCATCCGCGACACCGGTCAGTTCGACCGCCGCCTTGGTATGGCTCGCCTGCATGCCGGTTTCGCCATAATGGCCGTTGTCGAAGACCGCGATCGCCAGGTTCGGTGGTCGCTGTACCCCGATCGTCGCGAGCGCGCCCATACCCATCAGCATCTCGCCGTCGCCGGTGACGACGAGGACGCGGCGGTCGGGCCGGGCGATCGCCAGCCCGAGGCCGATCATCGCCGCGGCACCCATCGCACCCCAGAGATAGAAGTTCCGGTCGTCGTCGCCGACCGCGGCGGCATCCCAAGTCGTCGAACCGAGCCCCGTGACGAGCAGCAGTTCGCCGCGGTTTTCGAGTAGGGTGCGCATCGCGGCGCGCCGATCGAGCCGGCGGTCGTTCGCGATCATTTCACCCACCGTTTTGTGCCGATCAGCCTCTGCGCCAGCAGAACCGCCGTGGTGAGATCCCCATTGTAGGTAATATCGAGCGCCGCGGTGACGGTCTCTGCGGCCTCTTCGAGCCGCTCGACCCGATAGACGAGCACGTCGCACAGTTCGAGCACCGCCTGCGTCTTCGATCCCATCGGCACCTGCCAGGGGTTGAACTCGGCCCATTCGCCGCGCATCGCCACCAGCATCAGCAGCGGAAACCGGCAAATCTTGGTCAGCGACAGCATGTTGATGCAGTTGCCGACGCCGCTCGACTGCATCAACAGAGCCGCACGCTGCCCGCCGAGCCAAGCGCCGGCAGCGAGCGCCACCCCCTCCTCTTCGGACGTCAGCGGCACCGCGCGAATCGTGGGCTCGGCGCGGCACAACTCGATCAGCCGGGCGTGCCCGGCATCAGGCACATAGCCGACCTGCCGGATTTTCGCCGCCTTCAGCGCCGTGAAAATTTGGTCGCGCCAATCGGGCATTTCTGCCCTCGTCGGCTCGCTCAAGCTCGGCCTCCCTCGCCGCTCGGTTGCCGGCACGATCCCAATCTTCATCGAATCTGAACTCGATCGTCCATAGAGATGCGCCATGAGCGAAGCGCCCGATAATTTAGTGCTCGTCTACCTGCGCAAGATCGACGGCAAGATCGATCGACTGACCGACGATGTCCAGGATCTGAAGCACCGCGTCACATCGCTGGAGGGTCAGGTGGCGAGCATTCGCGGCGATATGGCGGCGATGTCTCTCGGGATCGACCGCATCGAAACCCGACTCGACCGGATCGATCGGCGGCTCGATCTCGATGCCGCGTCGACGGCCTACTCGGGCTCAGCCCGAATTTTCTCACACTAATCGGTGATTTAGGAGCGTAGTGCCGCTAACGGCTAGCCTCTCGCTTCGTCGTTCGGCTGCGGACCGAGATAGCGGGCGCGCGGGCGGATCAGGATGCCGCTCTCATATTGCTCGATCGCGTGGGCGATCCAGCCGACCGTGCGGCCGATGATGAACAGCCCGAGCGCACCACTCCGGGGAAGCTCCAACCCGATCGCCGCCGCAGCTAGGGCGAAATCGACATTGGGGTGACGCCCGATCAGACGCAACCCGGTCTCGGCGGCGCTCTCCGCCAGCGCGTGGGCCTCGGACGCCGCTTGCGCGAGAGCGGTTAGAATGGCAACGGCGCGCGGGTCACCTTCGGGGTAGAGAGGCTGGCCGAACCCCGGGAGGCGCTCGCCGCGAGCCAGCCGGCCGGCCATTACCGTCATCGGATCGCCGCCCTCCAAGAGTTCGCGGAGCAAGCCTTCTGTGCGCTCCGTCTCGCCGCCGTGAAGGCGGCCGGATAATGCGCTCAACGCCGCAGCGACCGCGGCATAGGGGGTGGCTCCGGTCGAGGCCACGCAGCGCGCGACAAAAGTCGACGGATTGAGCTCGTGGTCGGCAATCAGCACGAGACAGCGGCGAAGGAGGTCGGCTCCTACTTCCCCCAGTCTCCACGCCGCGGCGAGCCGGCGGTGGATCGGTTCTGGCGAAGACCTCACGGGGGCGACGCAGGCGGTGAGTTCGCGCAGGATGCGCCATCCGGTGCGGATCACCCTCGCCCGCGTCAGATCGAGCGCCGCCGGATCCTCGTCGCCGAGCGCCGTGAGCCGGATTTGGCAGCGCTCGATCAGCCCGGAGACCGGCACCGCGCTCGCTGTTCGGCCGGGTCGGCTCTCGTCCGCGAGTTCGGAGCCCGCCTCGTCGAGCCACAGCAGTCGTGCGATCTCATCGAGTGTGGACCTCTCGGAGAGGTGAACGGCGTCCTGCCCCCGATAGTAGAAGTGGCCGTTCTCGATCAGGCAGATCGACGAGCCGATCACCGGCATCAGCGCTTCGGGATCGGGACTGCGCGGGGACTTGGCGCCGGAACGAGCGTCGAGCATGGCCTCGACGTCTTCCCCCCGATAGCGCCGCTCGCGCGTCCCCGGGACCATCACCGAGCGCAGCCGGCCGCGGCTGACATAGGCGTAGAGCGTGTCGAGCTTGATCCCGAGCCGGTCGGCGGCTTGGTGGGCGGTCAGCAGCATGGGTTGATGTTAATCAAGGTTGACATCATGTTCGTACAGCTATCTAGTGATTCCTCTTTCGTGGAGGAACCCCATGAGCGCGACGACAAATCTCCGGACGGCGGAACTCGGCATCGGCGGCGGCAACATGCGCCCCGACCTGCCGCTGCTGCGCCCCACCATCGGTGCGCCGATGGTGGATGTTCGCGACCTCAACAAGGAGGCCGGGTACTTTACCTACGATCCGGGTTTGGGCGAGACCGGGATCTGCCGCTCGACGATCACCTATGTCGACGGCGACAACGGCATTCTGCTCTTCCGCGGCTATCCGATCAACGCGCTGGTCGAGAGGTGCAGCTATCTCGAGATCTGCTGGCTGCTGCTCAACGGCGAATTGCCGACGGCGGCACAGCTCGCGAAATTCACGCACGACATCACCCATCACACGATGGTCAACGAGCAACTGCACGCGATCTATCGCGGGTTCCGGCGCGACGCCCATCCAATGGCGGTGATGTGCGGCGTCGTCGGGGCATTGGCGGCGTTCTACCATGATGGGCTCGACATCTTCGATCCGCACCGCCGGATGATTGCCTCGCATCGGCTGATCGCCAAGATGCCGACGATCGCCGCGATGGCCTACAAATATTCGCAGGGGCAGCCTTTCGTCTATCCGCGCAACGATCTCGGCTACGCCGAGAACTTCCTGAACATGCTGTTCTCGGTGCCCTGCGAACCCTATCGCGCGCCTGACGCGGCGGCGCGCGCGCTCGAAGCGCTGCTGATCATCCAGGCCGACCACGAGCAGAACGCCTCGACCTCGGCGATGCGGCTCGTCGGCTCGACGCGGGCGAACCCCTATGCCTGCACTGCGGCGGCGATCGCCGCTCTGTGGGGGCCGCTGCATGGCGGCGCCAACGAAGGTGTGCTGCAGACCTTGGCCGAGATCGGCTCGGTCGAGCGCATTCCCGAGATCTTGCGGCGCGCCAAGGACAAGAGCGACCCGTTCCGCCTGATGGGTTTCGGCCACCGCGTCTACAAAAGCTACGACCCGCGCGCCAAGGTGCTGCGCCGCCGCTGCTACGAGGTGCTCGACGCTTTGGGGCAGCGTGGCGATCCGCTCCTCGAACTCGCGATGGAACTGGAACGCGTCGTCCTCGCCGACGAGTATTTCATCGAGCGTAAGCTTTATCCCAATATCGATTTCTATTCCGGCATCATCTTCCGCGCGTTGGGGTTGCCGCCGGCCATGTTCACACCGATCTTCGCCGTGGCCCGCACGGTCGGCTGGGTGGCGCATTGGAACGAGATGATCGCCGATCCGGAGACGCGCCTCTTCCGTCCGCGCCAGCTCTATACCGGGCCCGGCGAACGGGACCTCGTGCCGATCGCCGAGCGCACCGCGCACCGGCCGCTCGTCGGCTGAGTCATACCGGATAAGTCCGAAAACGGAGATCATCCACAAAGAAGCGCGTCGCCGGCCCCTGCGGTATGCCGGCCTCGGAGCGGATTGCAAGGACGCGCGCGACTTGGATGGCCGGACGGGCGGCTCGCCGCGTGATGGTGCTGAGCCGACCCTGAGGCGCGGCCGTCCCGAAAACCCTCGTTTTTGGTACGTCGTCCGCGGCCGACACGCCCGCAATTTCGCACCAGAGTTCTGCAAGCCCTAAGCCCTTGCGCTGACGGGCGTACTGGGCTGGCGCGACCAACACCAGTGGACGAATATGGCAATCGTCACCCTATAGCGAGGAGAACATCCGCAGGGTAGCCGTGCGAAAGCACCAGCACCTCGTCGCCCGCGGTCAGCCGCAGCGAAAGCAGCACGGCGTTGCAGCCGACGGTGGCATTTTCGACAAAGGCTATGTCTTTTGCATCGGCGCCTACGAACGCGCCAAGTTTCTCCACTGCTGCCCGCAGAGCTTCGGGCAGCACCCGGAACACGAACCTGCTCGGTTCGGCCTCCATGTGGTTGCGCCAGTCCCGCTGCACCTTCAACACGGCCCGCGGCGCCGCGCCGAACGAGCCATGATTGACGTGCAGCCAGCTCCAATCCAGCCCCCATTCGTCACGGACGGCCCTGCCCAGAGCGGGCGTGGTCATGGCATGCTCCATCGATCCCGTTGGGGTCACTGATGACCTATGGCATACCAGTGGCGCAATAGTCCAAAAAGTTCCGCAACGCCCGAAATAGAGAGAGGGTTTTCAAACCAGGAGTCTATCTCTGGCGGGGGGCGGCCGGCATCCGAAACCCTTCACCATAGCGGCCGTTCGAGAACGCCCAGGGCTGATTTTGGAATTTCAACCGAGATGAGCCGAGTGGTGTTACCTAGTACGCGCGAACCGCCAGGGGTAACGGATGCTGACATAGCGGCCTGGGGCTCGTAAAATCTCCGCCAGAGCGAGAGGAATGAGGTCATGCCGGCTGGCGCACGCGAATGAAGGGAGGCCATATCGGGCATTCGCTGCGCCGCCTCGAAGACGGCCGCTTTCTCTCCGGGCAAGGGCGTTATGTCGATGACGTGGATGTGCCCGGTCAGCTGCACGGCATTGTGCTGCGCTCTCCGTACGGACATGCTGCCATAGACGGCATCGATAGCGCGGCCGCCCGCACGATGCCCGGAGTGCGCGGCGTATTCACCGCCGCCGATCTCGATGCGGACGGCATCGGGACGCTGCCGTGCATAGCCCAGGTGGCGACCGTCGCGCCGATGATCGCACCGCCGCGCCCGGCATTGGCGCGCGACCGGGCTCGTCACGTCGGCGACCCAGTGGCGTTTGTCGTTGCCGATACAACGGACCGGGCGCGGGATGCCGCCGAGCAGGTCGCCGTGGCGTACCGGTCGTTTCCGGCGGTGGTCGACGCGAAGGCGGCGCTCGCCGCAGAAGCGCCGCTACTGTGGGACGCAGCGCCGGGAAATTTGTGCTACCGGTTCGAGCGCGGCGACAAGGTGGCGGTCGACGCGGCGTTAGCCGGGGCAGCCCATATCGTCGAGATCGAGCTCGTCAACAATCGGCTGGTCGTCGCGCCGATCGAGCCGCGCGCCGCAATCGGCCATTACGATGCCGCCGCCGACCGCCTCGAATTGCTGCTGACCGGCCAGGGTGTGCATAGCCTGCGCCAGCAGCTCGCCAATGCGGTGTTTCATCTGCCGCCCGACCGCATCGTCGTGCATGCGCCCGATGTCGGGGGCGGCTTTGGCGTCAAGAACTTCCTCTATCCCGAATGGGTGCTGGTGCTGTGGGCGGCTCGGCAGCTTGGCCGGCCCGTCAAATGGGTCGCAGAGCGCGGCGAGGAGTTCGTCAGCTCGACGCAAGGCCGCGACAACCATACAAGCGGGCGCTTGGCGCTCGACGAAAAAGGTCGGTTTCTCGCCCTTGATGTCGACACGGTGGCCAATCTCGGCGCCTATTTGTCGACCAATGGCCCGGGCAGCTCGACCAATTCGCCGGCCAGCGCGATGGGCGGAGTCTATGCGATCCCAGCGGTGTTCATGGCGGTGCGCGGCGCCTTCACCAACACCGTGCCGATCGACGCGTATCGCGGCGCCGGCAAACCCGAAGCCAATTACCTGATCGAGCGGCTCGTCGATCGCGCCGCGCGCCGGCTGACGATCGACCCGGTCGCGTTGCGTCGGCGCAACCTGATCAGTCATTTCCCGTATCGCAGCGGTCTCGGGGTCACGATCGATTGCGGGCGGTTTGCCGCCGCCAATCTCGACGAGATGGGTCGGCGGTTTCTAACCGACGGCTTTGCGGCTCGGCGCCGGGCCGCAGCGGATCGCGGCACGCTGCGCGGGCTCGGCATCGCCTGCTTTCTCGAAACATCGCGGGGCACGCCGGGCGAACGCGCCGAGATCCGCTTCGAGGCGGACTCCCGCATCACGCTGGTGCTCGGCACCCAATCGAACGGCCAGGGCCACGAGACCAGCTTTCCGCAGATCGCCGCCGATCTGCTGGGACTCCCAATTGCTGCCTTCCGTTTTGTCCAGGCCGACACAAGAGCAGTCAAGAGCGGCAACGGACATGGCGGCGCCCGCTCGATGCACATGGGTGGCACGGCGCTGCACCAGGCGGTGCAGATGGTGCTATCCAAGGGCCGCGCGATTGCCGCCCACCTGCTGCAGGCCAATGCAGGCGAGGTGAGCTTCAGCTCCGGGCGGTTTACGGTCGGCGGCGGCGAACGCGGCATCGATCTGTTGGCGCTGGCGGAAGCGGCCCGCGACCCGGCCAATCTGCCTGACGGAATGAGCCCCGGGCTCAACGCCGACGCCTACAACGACTCGGATGTCTTTACCTTCCCGAGTGGCTGTCACGCCGCCGAAGTCGAAATCGACCCCGAAACCGGAACGGTGACGCTCGAACGCTATGCCGCGATCGATGATTACGGGCGGCTGATCAATCCGATGCTGACGGTGGGCCAGGTCCAGGGCGGTCTCGCCCAGGGCATCGGGCAGGCGCTGCTCGAACACACGGTCTACGACGAGCGATCGGGCCAGCTGCTGAGCGGCTCCTTAATGGATTATGCATTGCCCCGCGCAGACGATTTGCCGCCGCTCGACATCACCCTCGCCGAGCTGCCGACCGCGGTTAACCCGCTCGGCGTCAAGGGCGCAGGCCAGGCCGGCTGCATCGCCGCGCCGCAGACCGTCGTCAACGCGATCCTCGATGCGCTCGCGCCACTCGGCATCGAGCGCATCGATATGCCCGCCACCCCCGAGCGGGTTTGGCGCGCGGTCCGAAGCGCGCGGAGCTGATCGTTAGCGGTAAAACCAACCGGCAAAAGTGAGGGAGCGACCAGAGTAAGGGCAAGATCTCGTCTGCTGGTGCGCGTCCAAGCGCTTGGATCGCTCTCAGGAGCGTTCCGGTGGCTGGTGGTGCGGCTTCTTTGGACAGACCGAGTGATCGCGCAGCGATTCCCCAGCGGGTTCTCGATGGAGGCAGGGGACGCCTTCCTTTTTAGCGTCCGTCAAGGTCGCCGATCATGGAGAAGACCAAGGTTGGTCGTCACTTGTGGCGAATGGAAGGTCATTGTTATTCTCACAGTAGCCGCACTGATAGAGAGGATTTCCCCTGACGATGGAAGGATCATAGTCTCGTAGTATAAGACATCCACAGTAACCGCACATGAAGTCGTCTCCGCCCGAGCCTGATAACCCCCTTTCTGTAAGTATAACGGAGCGGTCAAGTGGAATTACAAGACCGACCGGTATCATGTATATCGTTGCCATTTTCTTCCCCCAACAGATAGTGGCATGCGAGACTTGATCGAGAATAGAATGTGATCAACCCACTTTTGGTCATGTCTCATTTTTGCCTCAAGCCTCATAGACGCGAGGCAGGCTGTTTATGACTGGACGCCGGGATAGACCTGGAAATAGGGGCACATGGTGAGATGCCTTGTTGCGTGAGCATCGAGGAGATCGACGAGTTGCCACGCGGCCGGAGTTTGTATATCGCCGTCGTTGGCTGGTCGGCAATGCGCTGCTGTAGGGAGGACGCACGATGAATAACAACACGATTTCTGCTCAGCGGATCGCAGGCGCGCTCGGCGCCGAGATCACAGACGTCGATGTCTCCCGGCCGCTCGCCGACGAGGTCATTGGCGAGATTCGCCAGGCATTGCTCGACCATCAGGTCATTTTCTTTCACGACCAGCATTTGACCCCGGAACAGCATCTCGCCTTCGGCCGCCGGTTTGGCGAGTTGCAGATCCACGATTTCGTCGAGCCCGCGGAGGAGGATCA
>DATEQL010000652.1:0-2909 GCA_035272665.1 Allostellaceae bacterium | reverse complement strand
CGGCTGTCGGCGGCCTATCCGGTCGAGATGGGCCAATTCAGCGGCGAGCGGGTCGGCCCGCACCCGGTGCCGCAGTTCCAGATCATCTTTACGAAGGCGCTGTTCCAGGAGGTCGTGCCCTGGATGATGCTGAACCGCGAGGGTCTCGACATCCTGGTCCATCCGCTGACCGACGACATGGTCGACGACCACACGGTTTACGCCCTTTGGCTCGGCAAGCCCGTTGCCCTCGTCCTCGACCACATGCAGCGCCGCGGCTACCGCGACGCGCTGCTGCCGGCCAGCGAGCGCAAAGCGGCATAATCGAAGAGCGTCGCGCCGGGGGCTCTACCACTCCGAGGCTGTACTGTGGAATTCGGCATCTTTCACGAGTTCCTGACGACCCAGACGGGCTCGCAAGCCGAGGCGTTCGCGCAATCGTTTGCCCAGATCGAGGCCGCCGAAGGCTGGGGCCTCGACGTCGTGTGGCTGGCCGAGATCCACATGAACCCGACGCGATCGCTGCTGTCGGCGCCGCTGACCGTCGCCAGTGCAATCGCGGCGAGGACCCGTCATATCAAAATCGGGACCGCGGTGCAGATACTGCCACTGGGGCATCCTTTGCGCCTTGCCGAGGAGACCGCGACGATCGACCAGATCAGCGGCGGCAGGCTGATCTTCGGCGTCGGGCGCAGCGCGTTTCCTCGCGCCTACAACGCCTACGGCATCTCCTACGAGGAGAGCCAGGACCGTTTTGCCGAAAGTCTCGACATCATCAAGACCGCGTGGACGCAGCCCGTAGCCTCCTATCGCGGTCGCTATCACAGCTTCGACAATTTCACCCTGGTGCCGCGGCCGTTGCAGCAACCACATCCGGAAATCCGCATCGCCGCCAGCCAGCACGAGACCTATGCGACCATCGGCGAACTCGGCTATCCGCTGTTCTCCGCGGTGCGCGCCAGCCCGCTGACCGAACTCGCCTACCACACAAGGGCCTATCGCGAGGCTTGGGCCGCGGCCGGCCATCCGGACGAGCCGCGCGCGTTCCTGCAGGTGCCAATCTACGTCGCCGAGACCCGCGAGGCTGCGCTGGAGGTGCGCGCGAGGGTATGATGCGGTTCTCGACCTATCGTGCCGACCTGATCCGAGGGCCGCTGAGCTATGAGACGGTTCTGCGCGAAAAGGTGATCGCCGGCACGCCCGAGGTGGTCGTCGAGCGGCTGCGCGAACTGCGCGAGGAGGCACAGCTCGACGGCGTGTCGGCCGAGATCAACCCCGGCAGCCTGCTCAACCATGAGCAGGCGATGAATTCGCTGCGGCTTTACTGTCAGGAGGTGATGCCGCACTTCAAATAGTCCGCGCCGGTCTCAAAACTACGCACCGAAGCGGGTCTCGCCCGCGCGTTGCCGGCTTGCGGCGGGCAGCATAAACTTCGACTGAGATGGATGTGGACGGTCTTGCGAGGCGTGATGGCTGATCGAGAATTTCGGGTTGTCGTCGCCGGTGCGGGCGTCTCGGGGCTGTTCATGACCGAGACGCTGAAGCGCGCCCGGATCGATTTTGCCGTGTACGAAAAAGCCGGCGAGGTCGGCGGGACTTGGCGGGACAACACCTTTCCCGGCCTCTTTGTCGATGTCCTGTCGCGCCAATACGAGTTTCCGTTCCAGCCGAACTACGACTGGTCGCGCAAATACGCGCCGGCCACCGAGATCTGGGCCTACGTCAAGAAGGTCGCGCGCGACCGCGGCCTCACCAAATTCATCCGCTTCAACGAGGAGATCGTTGCGGCGCGGTTCACCGAGGGCCGCTGGCAGATCGAGACCGCCAAAGGTGGCACCGATGTCGCCGATGTCTTCATCTGCGCCACCGGCTTTCTGCACAAACCGCGCTTTCCCGACATTGCAGGGCGCGAGAATTTCGCCGGCCCGTCTTTTCACTCGGCGCGTTGGGATCACGCCGTGCCCTATGCGGGCAAGCGCTGGGGCGTCATCGGCAGCGGCGCCAGTGGGGTGCAGATCACCGAAGCGCTGGCCTGGGCGGGATGTGACGTCACCCAGTTCATCCGCCGCGCGCAGTGGGTCCATATCCGCGAGAACCCCCACTCGACCTGGTGCCAGCGCCTGAAGCTGCGGCTGCCCTTCGCCTATCGGCGCGAGCAGCGCCGGCTGTGGCAACTGATCATCGACGGCGATCGGTGGCGTCTCGAGCCCGGGTCGCAGCGTGAGGCGATGGAACGCGAGTACGAGTCGTATCTCGACTGCATCAAGGACCCCGATCTGAAGCAGAAGCTGAGGCCCGACTACAATCTCGGCTGCACGCGCATCCCGAAATCCGACAAGAACTACTATGAAGCGGTGCAGCTGCCCAACGCGCACATCGTCAAGGGGGAGATCGCTCGCATCGTGCCGGATGGCGTCGTCATGGCCGACGGGGCGCAGGTGGATCTCGACGTGCTGGTCTACGCCACCGGCTTCGATGCGCATGCCTATATGCGCCCGATGACGGTGGGGGGGCTCAACGGCACGACCATCGACGAGGCGTGGCGGGAGAAGATCTATTCCTACGGCGGCATCGCGGTGCCGGGCTTTCCTAATTTTTTCATGCTCTACGGGCCGTTCGCCCCGGTCAACAACGTGCCGGTGCCGCTCGGCCTCGACCAGGAGATTGCCTGTATCATGCGGCTGATCGCCGAGGCCCGCGCCCGCCGCGCCGCGGTCGCACCGACGGTCGCCGCGACCGAGAAATTCCTCGCCCGGCTCGGCGCCGCCTTTCCCGATACCGTCTGGGTTGGCGGCTGCAAGAACTGGTACACCGGCGATCAGGGCACGCCGGTCCTGTGGCCGCTGCCGCAGAGCGAGCACAAGGCATTCTTCGCCGGGGTCCCGCCAGAAGATTTTGAGTTCATCCCCTCCGGGCAGGGAGACTGAACG
>DATEQL010000651.1:0-6135 GCA_035272665.1 Allostellaceae bacterium | reverse complement strand
GAAGGCCGGCGAGCCGCTCGCGATCGTCGAGGCGATGAAGATGGAGAACGTGCTGCGCGCCGAGCGTGACGGCCGCATCGCACGTATCCGCGCCAATCCCGGCGACAGTTTGGCGGTCGACCAGGTGATCCTCGAGTTCGAGTAACGATGCCGGAGAAAACCGTTCGGTTGCGGCTCACCGGCCGGGTGCAGGGTGTGGGCTACCGGATCTGGGCGACGCGCACCGCGGCGGGTCTGGGGTTGCGCGGCTGGGTGCGCAACCGCTTCGACGGCAGCGTCGAGGTGCTGGTAACCGGCGCCGCCGATGCTGTCTCAGCGATGGTAGAGGCCAGCCGGCACGGCCCGCGTGCAGCCCGCGTTGCCGCGGTGACAGTTAGCGACGCCGAAGATGATGGCAGCCGCGGCTTTGGCGCCCTACCGACTAAGTGACCCTCAGGTTCCGCCGAGAAAATCCTTGGTCCACTGCTGATAGTTGTCGGCGCGGGTGACCCGCCGCATCAGCTCGGGCGAGGCGATCCCTTGCAGGTCACCCGGTTTCGTGCCGTCGCGTAATGCCTTCAGCGTGTTGTAGACCGCCTGCACCGCGGCGCTGAACGGGGCGTGGCCCTGCAAGGCAACCCGCACCCGATGCGCCGCCATCCAGTCGAGATCGGCGAGCGGCCCCGAGCCGCCGCCGGTGATCAGCGGGATCCTGATCTGCGACGACACCGCCTCGATGCTGGCGACGGTGACGCCGCCGGCGAGAAAGATCGCGTCGACCCCGGCCGCCTCATAGGCCTTGGCTCGCTTGACGGCCTCGTCGACATTGGCGATTGCCAGCGCACTGGTGCGACCGGCGATGACGAGGTTCTTGTCCTGTCGCGCCGATATTGCCGCCTTCATCTTGCCCACACCCTCGTCGACCGAGCTCAAGCTCGGCTTGCCGTTGGGTCCATAGGACCGCGGCAGCACGGTATCCTCGATCGACATCGCGCAGATCCCGGCGGTCTCCAACTCCTCGACGGTGCGCCGCACGTTGAGCGCGTTGCCGTAACCGTGATCGGCGTCGACCAAGAGGCACAGATTGCCGGCGCGGCAGACCCGATTGGCCTGGCTGGCGAACTCAGTCAGAGTCATGACGATAAGATCGGGCGCGCCCAACACCGCCATCGAGCCGATCGAGCCGGAGAAGATGCCGACCTCGAAGCCGAGATCCTCGGCGATCCGCGCCGAGATCGCGTCATAGACGGAGCCGGTGTGCACGCAGCGATTGCCGGCCATCAGCGCGCGAAAGCGCTCGCGCCGTTCGGTCCAATTCATTGTATTTCCTCGCCCTCGCAGGTTTTCAGGATGGTTTCTCGCGGGGTCAGCTTATCATGGGATCAGGAAGGTCAAAGGGAGCAGATCATGGACAAACGCATCGCCGTCGTCGGCGCCGGTGCCATCGGCGGCTATACCGGCGGCCATCTCGCCCATAACGGGTTCGACGTCACCCTGATCGATCCCTGGCCCGAGCACGTCGAGACGATCCGCAAGGACGGGCTGGCGCTCGAAGGCATGACCCAGGAGGAATTCGTCTGCGCCCGCCCCAAGACAATGCACCTGACTGAGGCTCAGCACCTCGCCAAAGAGAAGCCGATCGACATCGCGATGGTCGCGGTCAAATCCTACGACACCGAATGGGCGACCCGGTTCATCGCGCAGTATCTGGCGCCGGACGGCTACGTCGTCTCGTTGCAGAACTGCATGAACGAGGAGCGCATCGCCGGGATCGTCGGCTGGGTCAAGACCGTGGGTGCGATTCCGGCGCTGCTCGGCGCCGAGCTCTATGCGCCGGGGCGGGTGCGCCGCACCGCGGCGCGCGGCGCCTCACCCTATGAGGTGTACCGCGTCGGCGAAGTGCATGGCCGGGTCACCAAGCGGCTCGAAGAATTGGCGGAGATAATCGGCACCGTCGACAGCGTCAAGGCGACGACGAATTTGTGGGGCGAGCGCTGGTCGAAGCTGTGCGTTAACGGCATGGCCAACGGTGTGGCGGCCGCCACCGGCATGTCCGGCAACGAGATGAACCGGGACGACAAGATCCGACGGCTCAGCATCCGTCTCGCCGGCGAGGGGGTGCGCGTCGGCCAGGCGCTCGGCTATCAGCTCGAGCACATTCGCAGTCACGAGCCGGAAACGCTTGCGCGCGCCGCGGAGGGCGACCCCAAGGCGCTCGACGAGGTCGAAACCGCGATTCTTGCCGCGTTGAACTCAAACACCCGCAGCGATCTAGCGCGCCCGTCGATGGGTCAGGACATGTACAAGGGACGGCGCACCGAAATCGATTTCATCAACGGGGTGATCGCCGAGAAAGGACGCGAAGTCGGCTGCCCCGCGTCGACCCACGTCAAGCTGATCGAAGCGGTCAAACGCGTCGAGCACGGCCAGATCCCGGCCAAGCCGGAGAATTTGTACGGGATTTGATCCTCACGAGCGGTACCCTCAAACGGCCCGCGCGAACCCGCACCCGCGGCCGCCGGCGCAGAATCGCGCCGAACTTTCCGCCATTCCGGCCGTATCTGGCGGGGCACTTCGGGGTACCTGTCGCGGGGCTACGCATCGCACCCGCACACGCCCGCAAGGATGTCTTTTAGCGGGTTGCTCGTTTGCTATCCGTCATCTGACGCTGGGCCGTGCCTTGACGCCTGGGCGGCTCCGGCTCAGGCTGCGGCGGGTAACGAGCGGCCGGGAGAAGGACGACATGAACACGGCCACGATCATCTGGTTTTGCAGGCCCGAGCAGGCGCGGGGGGAGGCCGACGCAACAAGCGCCAGACCTACCAAGCGTTTGGTTCCAGCTTGACGCTGAGTCCGCGCGCGGTCAGTCTGCGAGCAGAGATTTTCGGGGTCGCTGCGGAGGAAAGAGCATGAAGCTGATGTGGTTTCACCTGATGCCCTACACCGAGCTGCCGGACGATTTCCGCGACAAGCATCCCTCGGTGTGGGTCGACATCCACTCCTCGCTGTTTGACCCGCGGCGCGCGCATCACATGTACAACGACTTCATGGACGAGCTCGAATTCGCCGGCGAATGCGGCTTCGATGCGGTCTGCGTCAACGAGCACCACTCGAACGGCTACGGGCTGATGCCCTCGCCCAACCTGATCGCTTCGGCGCTGGCCCGTCGAACGACCGACACGGCACTCTGCGTGATGGGCAACTCGCTGGCGCTCTACAACCCGCCGACGCGGGTCGCCGAAGAGTTCGCGATGATCGACGTTATTTCGGGCGGAAGGCTGATCGCCGGCTTCCCGGTCGGGACGCCGATGGACACGTGTTTTGCGTTTGGGCAGAACCCGAGCATGCTACGTGACCGCTATTACGAGGCGCATGATCTCGTGTTGCGAGCATGGACCGAGCAAGACACCTTCGCCTTCAACGGGCGCTTCAACCAGCAGCGCTATGCCAATATCTGGCCGCGCCCAGTGCAGAAGCCGCACCCGCCGATCTGGATCCCGGGCGGCGGCTCCATCGAAACTTGGCGCTGGTGCGCGGAGATGGATCACGTCTACGCCTACCTGTCCTATTTCGGCTATCAGGCCGGGCAGGTGACAATGGACGGCTTCTGGCAGGAGATGGACCGGCTCGGCAAGAACCGGAACCCGTATCGCGCCGGCTTTTTGCAGTTCGTCGGCGTCGCTGAGACCCGCGATGAGGCCTATCGGCTCTATCGCGAGCCGGCCGAATATTTCTACGGCCGCTGTCTGCATGTTGACCCGCGTTTCGCCGGCGCGCCGGGTTACACCAGCGAGGCAACCCAGCGCGCCGGGGTCGTCGGCCAAGTGGCGCAGGTGGCGCGGATGCGCCGCTTCGACACCTTGGCGCGCGAAATGGATGCGATCGTCGAGAAGGGTTATGTCATCATCGGCTCGCCGGACGAAGTCGCCGCGCAGCTCAAGGAAGTCGCGGTCAACCTCAATGTTGGCCACCTGATGTTGCTTTGCCAGTTCGGCAACATGGGCAAGGATCTCGCGAAGTACAATACCAAGCTCTTTGCCGAGAAGGTCATGCCCCAACTGACCGATATGTTCTCCGAATGGGAGGACAGCTGGTGGCCGCAGCCGATGAACCGCAACGCACGGGCCCCGCTAACCCCGTTCCAGCCGGCGGCCATGGCGGCCGAGTAGGGTTGCACTGGTGGCGAGCGAATTGCAGACATTCTCGGTCGACCTCAACGGCTTTTCCAGCCGGGTTTGGAAGAAGGGCGAGGGTCCGACGCTCGGCTTTCTCGCCGGCTTTGGCGGGCTACCACGCTGGATCCCGTTTCTCGACATATTGGCGCGCGAGCGCACGGTCGTCGTGCCGTCATTGCCCGGTTTTCCGGGCGGCGAACGCGGGCACACGGTGCTCGACAGCCACCTCGACTGGGTGCTGGCTGTTCGCCACCTGTTGCAGGAGGCCGGGCTCGACGGCGCCGATCTGGCCGGCAGCTCGGTTGGTGGCTCGCTCGCGGCCGAAATCGCGGCGATCTGGCCGGGTTCGGTCCGCCGTCTGGCGTTGATCGCTCCGTGGGGCCTGTTCGACGAAAAGGAGCCGATGACCGACCCGTGGGCGCAGCGCCCTCCTGAAGTGTCAGGCTTGCTCTGCGCCGACCCCGAGCGCTGGAACCAGCTCAAAGCTGAGCCCGAAGGCGTCAACTCGCCCGAATGGCCGATCGAGCAGGTGCGCGCCAACGAAGCCGCGGCACGCGTTTTCTGGCCACTTGGCAATACCCGGCTCGAAAAACGGCTGCCCTTGATCACGGCGGCGACCCTGCTGATCTGGGGGGCCGAGGACCGCATCGTGCCGCGCAGCTATGCCGACCGCTTCGCTGCGGCGATTGCCGGACACACCGAGATTCAGACGATCCCTGGTGCCGGGCATCTGGCCGAGCTCGACAAGCCGGACGAGGTCGCCGCCGCGATCCTGCGCTGGACCGCCTGAACCGGCGAGGCCACGGCTGATGCAATCGGATCGAGGACTCCACGCGGCAGCCGGACAGCCGGTCAACGCCGACGCCTACGATCGCTATCTCGGTCGCTGGTCCCGGCTTTTCGTACCAAGCCTCCTGGCTGCTGCGGAGGTAGGCCGCGGCGGTCGTGTGCTCGACGTTGCGATGGGCACCGGCGAAGCGGCGCTGATGGCGATCTCCGCAGTTGGACATTCGGGCTTAGTCATCGGGACCGATATTTCGACGGCAATGCTTGACGCGGCTCGCGCCCGGCTGTCGAATTCGCTTCTGGCCGTCGCCGCGGATGGTCAGGCGCTGCCGTTCCTCGCCGCCAGTTTCGATGCCGTCATCTGCCAACTCGGCCTGATGTTCTTTCCAGACCCGGCGCGGGGGCTCGCCGAATTCCGCCGCGTCCTCCGCGGCGGTGGGTGTGCAGCGGTATGTGTCAACTCGGCACCGGACAAAGCGCCAATGTGGGGCCCTCTCTGTCGGGCGCTCAGCCGATGCCTCCCCTATCAGCGGGACGCATTTAACCTCTCCTTTGCATTGGCGGATACCCGGCAGCTCGCGCGGATGTTCAGCGCGGCAGGTTTTCGCGATGTCCGGGTGACGCGAGAGACGAAGGATGGGATCATCGAATCGTTCGATGCATTCTGGACTGCAATCGAGGCCGGGACTGGACAAATGCCAATGGCCTATATTGGCCTCCCGGAGCTCCAGCGACGGCTGGTGCGTGAAGAGGTCCAGGCGGCGCTGTCGCCGTTTGTGTCGGAGGGGCGGCTGGAGCTGAGCGTCGAGATGCTGATCGGCAAGGGCCGAGCCTAGAGGAGTCGCAATATGATTAGACGATTTCACGTGCTCTATGTCGGGCAGATCGCCCTCGACAATATCGGCCTCGACGGCACGCCGGCGAACGACCGGCGCTATTCGAACGAGCGGTTCAGTGAAGTGTTCTGGACCTCACGAGACGTCTCCCGGCTGATGGACGATCTCGGCTATTACTGCTTCTGGACCGCCGAGCATCATTTCCAGCGCGAAGGCTATGAATGCCTGCCCAATCTGATCCAGCTCGGGCTGTGGCTCGCCACTCAGACCAAGCGGCTAAAATTTGGCTGCGCGTTCAACGTATTGCCAATGTGGCATCCGATCCGGCTCGCCGAAGATTACGCGATGGCCGACATCGT
>DATEQL010000650.1:0-8086 GCA_035272665.1 Allostellaceae bacterium | reverse complement strand
TCTGTTGGTATTTACCAGATCTAAATAAGGATATGCGCCCTGCGGATACTTATAGAGATACTTCATGTACGAGTGAGTCGGCGTGCTGTCCAAGTAATGATAATATTCCTTGACATCCTCCCCGTGATTACCCTCGCTGTTAGTGAGCCCGAACGCCCGCTCTTTTAGCATCGGGTCCTTGCCGTTCCAAAGCGCCAGCGCAAAACACAGCCGCTGGCGATCATCACTGAGGCCGGCGAGGCCATCTTCGCCCCAGCGATAGGCGCGCGAGCGGGCTTGATCGTGGCTGAAATAATCCCACGCGTTGCCGTCATTGCTGTAGTCCTCGCGGACCGTGCCCCACTGGCGTTCGCTGAGGTAGGGCCCCCATTGCCGCCACGGCACCCCTTTCTCCCGCGCCTCGTCCAGCCGTAGCGATTCGGCCGTGTTGGCCGGTTCTATGGTCGGCGTCTTGGCCATGATTTGCTCCCTACCAACCAACCCATGACGTTAACTCTGGTGGCCGAATCCCAGCCCTCGTAAGACCCTTGTCGGGTCACGACGGTTTGCGCCGCCACCGGCAGTGACATGGCGCCCCAGCTGGGCGGGTCCGGATGAATGGCGCTCTGGCGGTGCCTGCGCATCGTTAATCAGCCTGAATTCCTGTCCGCGGGAGCGTTGTCGATACCCCCGAAGTTCTAAGGTAATCAGGCGAGCGAGCAGGGTCGCCGGAAACAATTGACCGATAATGGCCTCCATATTGGCGAGCGTGCGGACGATGGGATGAAGCGGCGTGACATCGCCAAAGCCGGTCGATGTCAGCGTGACAAAGCTGAAATAGACGATCGTACCATCGGGCTGCCAATGTGGGCCGCTTGGAATGTTGGTAAAAGAATTCGGAATAAAATACCAGATCAACCCATATAAGGTGGCAAACATTAACCCGATATTCAAATAGAGCGCGATCGCCCCCAGCACCGGGGCTTCGGCACCGCGACCTAATCCCGAGCGCTGGCTCGAAAGGAGGTAACGCCCCCTTCTGCGTAAGCGACCACTCTCTTGTCGATAAGTTGGGTGCCCCGGTGAAAGCTGGCGCCGTGTCTCAGCCCGGTCACCCCTGCTGGAACTGAGAGCGAGAAGCGTCCTGATCTGGTGACGCGTCACCCGATTTTCTTCCTGTGTTACCCAATGCAGATTTTTCGACGTCGCTCGAGGTGAAACGCCGCTATCCGCCTCAGCAATAGGGCAGCGCGGCGGTCGTGGGGGAAACGGCAGCCGCGCATCACCGCATGTAATCTGGCACCAGACAGCCAGCCTGGTCGGGCCGAGGTCCCCATCCGGGCGCCCAAATCCTGCGGCGCAGCCACAAAGACAGGCGCGGACCCCAGAAGTGCACCGGGTCGACCTCGAACGGCTGAGTCGGCGGCTCGGCCCAAGGCTGAGCGCCGGGCGGTTCGGGGCGCGAGAGCTCGGCGTGCTCGACGACCATGTCGGCGAAGAGTGAGGTGGGCGGCTGTGCCCTGTCCCCTGAGGGTTTATGATCGGCGATTTCGGCTGCACCGAGAACCTCGCCGGGCTCAACACTCCCAAGGCTAGATCCCTGTGGCCCGCCCCGCTCGGCAGGCGTTGCGAGCCTCGGCGATTGCGGGGCGTTTTCATCGGATCCAATCGCGATCGGCCCCGCGGTTACGTGCAACGGCGTGAAGGAGACGCTCTCCGATTCCATTGTCGAGGGGGTTACACGCATCGTGATCGCCCGCTTGATAAACCCGACTAACGCAAGAGCGAGCGCGTCCTTGTTGACGCGATCGGGTGCGGGGAGCCAGCCGAGCGCGACCAGATTGGCTCTCATGTTCGGCCCGATTTCCAGGTTGACGATCACGTCGCCCTGCCGGCGGCGCTCTCGCGATCGCCGCATTCGCTCCGCACCGGGCGACGGTGCTATCATCCTAGACTTGGCGTCATAGTGCAGTCGCCTCCTTTTCGACGCGCGCCAGCCGTCGGCCTCTGCCCGCGACAGACCAGCTTCGCATTCACATAACGCGGCGCGCTCCTCGGCCAACATTACGTTGTATTATCAGTCAAGCGGGGGCTTCCGAAACGTCACAACGTCACAGTCGGCGGAATCGCTGGCCTTTTTGCGGTCTCGAACCGTCACATTTGGCTGCCATGTGACGTTTCGGATTCGGCAAAACACGAGGATTCCTGCGGGTTGTGACGTTGTGACGCTTTTAGAGCGACATTCTAACAGCGTAGAAGCCCGGGATAGCGCCGGTGTATTTCCGGAGCGCGCTGCCGATCGCGTCCGAGTCCATGCCCCGGCGCTCCTCCTGGCGCTTATCGTTGTTCTTCAGCGGCCGGAACAGCGGCTCGTCGATGTCGGCGCCGTGCCCCGAGGCCTCCAGATAGACGCGCAGCCGCGCGGCGGTCTGTGGATTGATGGCGAGCGCGTCGCGACGGCCGCCCTTTGCCCGATACGCGCGGCGAATCGAAGCCGCGGTTTTGGTGCAGGTCCCCAACCTTGAGCGCGGAGATCTCGGCGCTGCGCAACCCGATCTGCAAGACAACAGAGAGGATCGCGCGATCGCGCAGCCCGGCGACGGTATCCTCAGATGGCGCGTCGCGCATCTTGCGCCCTGGGCTTTCACGAAGGCGAGGGTCAAGCCTTCGTCACGATTGATCGCCGGCCGCTCCACCTCGCCTATCGGGTTGCGCTTGGCCTGGGCGTGCCGGACGAGATGCTTATAGAGAGAGGAGATCGCCGCGAGGCAGCACTTTCCGAATGGACATCCGTTCTGTAATCGGAGTCCCGCCGCCAAGCGTCATGTGTGAGCTTCGGCTGTCGACCGACCCTTCTCGGTTACTCAGCTTCGCATTCGGAACGGCTCTTCCTGCCCCTTAAGAGACTTTCCCGGCAGGGCCAACAAGAGACCTTAACCCCGCGTGGCAGCGTGCCTCTACGGTGCGCGCGGAGGGCCGATGAGTGGAACGCGGACCGGCTTCGCCATGCCGTAGAAGACGGTCAATCCGTTGCCGCCACAATAGGTCGATGTTGCCTCCGGCGGCTTGCCGAAACACCTGTCAGCGTCCTGCCAGTTGCTTGCCACCCAGACGTCGCCGGCCGGATCGATGGCGATGTCGGTCAGCATCTGCATATCGCCACCGACATATCCGCCTGGCGGGGATATGGGATCCCCCATCTTCATGCCGGGCGGACAGGTCTCTGTCCGCGCGCCGCACAAATGGGTAATGGAGCGTCCGGCGAAGTCGGAAATCCAAACCTGATCGTTGCCGTCGATTGCGGCGCCCCAGGCGCCCCAGGTACTGCCGCCGCCGTTGTAAGGCGATCCAGGCGCTTCACGTCCATCGGGCCGCAGCGCCGTGACACTGCCCGCCCCAGGGTGTGCTTTCAGCCAATCGACCACCACGCGATCGATCTCTCCCAAATTGCCGGTCAATTTCAATTCCAGCAGGTGCAGCTTGACGTCGAGTGGCAATCCGCTGCCAAACGTGTTGGTCACCCAGGCGTTGCTCTTGCTGTCGATTGCCATGCCTTTACCGCTCGCGCCCGCCTTGAAAGTCTCGACCTTGCTGGGATCGCTCGCCGGAAAGCGCGTGACCGTGTCGCCGATGGCGTTGGTAATCCAAATCCGGTCCTGTTGGTCGATCGCCAAATGGAACGGTCCGCTCAATTTGCACGGACCGTCCTTATTCGGCGTGCCGGCCGGCGCCTCACAGAAGAATTTGGCCTTGCTGGGATCGCCATTCGGAAGATAGACGACTTTGTCGTCGCCGAAATCGAGCGCCCAGACATCGCCGTTGGGCACAACGATAATGCCCTGCATAATGCCAAGCTTACCGCCGAAGTTGTAACCCTGAGGTGGCGAGAGCGGCTTCCCGTCCTTGTCGAACAATGAAATCGTCTTTCCCGCGGTGCTGTCGACCCAGGCCTTGCCATCCGCCGAGACCGCGATTCCGAAACCAGGCCCTTCAATGCCACCCCCGGTAAAGCCGGCGGTCATAGGCGAAAGCGGCTGACCGTTGGGCGCGATCTTGGACAGGTTGCCGTCCCACAATCCGTCCGTAGCCTGGGACCCGACGATGAAATTATCCCCGGTCCAGGCGTTGCCCTCGGCGTCGAACATGATCTTGCCTGGCGCGTCGAGCCCGCCTCCGGTGAACTTGAGCGGGAGCACCCAGGCACTCGGGGCATAGCTCAGGTAGGGCATATAAGGGGTTGCACGCAGCGACCTTCCCGTGGGAACCGGATAGAACGCATCCAGCAGCGCGAACAATCTTTCTGGCTTGAACGCGGCATTGCGAGCCACCGCTTCGGCGGCGGCCAGCGTGTTTTTAGGAGCCTCGCCTCCCGGCGGCGTCGCCGCCGCAAATAGCTTGTCGCAGGCATCGGACGTGACCCGCGTGGTGCAGCCCGCCAGCAGCGTCGATAACGTGGCGAAATTCGCCATGGTCGGCGTTTGTGTGCTGTTGAATGGCGCCTGAATGCCGGTGCCATAGCCGCCGGTCGCGAGATCGATGAAGTTGGGCACGTTGCCCGCCGCGATGCGCAGGCCAAGCGCATAGCCTTTGATCGCCGTGCCGTCGAAGAACTGCGCGTGGGTCCAGACCGATGCCACCGTCGTCATCTCATTGATCGTCACCGTGGCCGGGGGCGTGCTGCCCAGCACCGTCATCAGCGCGATCGCTGGATTGCTGGTCGCCGCCTTGCTGACCGCAGGTTTACCTCCAGTCGCAACGAGGTACAGCGAGGTATCCTGGCCCACCGGCTGATCCACCGAGATCACGAAGTGGCCGTCGTCGCCAGTATTCGCCTGTCCGAGTTGCGTCGGCTCATTCACGCTCGCCGCCCACAGGGTCACGGTGGATTGAGCGACTGGGCCACCGCCCGCCAGGACCTGCCCGTCAAGGTGAACGGCGGCCGAGGCCGACGCGCCAGCAAACCCAAGCGCTCCCATGATCAGCCCCGCACCGAACAGGCGGGCTCCAGGTTTGCTGTGCATCTGTTTTCTCCAGTTTCGAAACTCTCGGGCGATCATTCGCAGGCGGCCGTACCGAGGCCGTGCAATCAGCGTAGCCGGCGCGGGCAGGAGCTCGCTTCACCGTCATAATGACGGACTGGCCATCGGTCGCTATGCATTTCCGGCGAGGATGACAAGACTGATGGGGTGGAAGCGGCCCGCGCTCGGTCACGGTGAACTGACCGTAGCACGCCTGTCGGCATCGCTGGAACCGCCGCTTTGCGTCGAACCCGGCGGCTCGACCGCGTTCCCGCGAACGGCTGGAATCGGCGCACAGGCGCCTTCCGACAAGCAGCAGGACAGGGTGCGCCGTTCACCCGTCAGAGCCTGATCACTAGTGGACCGGGCCAGGCGGGATGCTGTTAGCGAGCTGGCTCACGGCTGCCATGATCCGGCGCCAAGTCGCTGCTCCGTCACGATCGCTGGCGAGCGCCAACTCGTTAGCGCGAGCGGCGCTCTCCTCAAGTGCGTTGTCGCCATAGCGCTTGAGCATGACTTGCCCTCACCCGCGGGCCCCCCCCTGGGGCGAGGCCGGGACCCATCCAGCGGCTCGGCTGAAGGCCCAACCCCACGGGGGGCCCCAACGTCGTCGACGGTGCAGGTCGGCCGCAACCATTCTCGGCCACGAGCACCCACCGCCCCACCTGCCGGCTCGCTGCATCAGGTAGTGGCGGAAATCAACCCACCGCGACGTTCTCCTGGCTTCAAAGACCGGGATAGTGGCGACCCATATATTTGCGCTCCAGCCCGAGCGAGCGCTCCTGCGCGGCCATCGCCTTGTAAAGCCACCGATAGTAGGTCTGCCAATGCATCCTCGGCGGCTTCTCCGCAAAGGGGTCGAGGATGCTCGGCACGCCGCCGAGTCGCATTCGGAGCTTTTGACTTTTGCTGATCGCGCGATACCGCGGGTTTCGGATTGGCTCGCGTAGGCTAATCCATAGCACTGGCGGCACGCGAAGACGTGGCCGCGAAGGTACAGTTTCGCAACCCGCCTTCCGCAGGCTCGACCGCCGACGGACGCGTTGCAGCGAAACCAGGGACGTGCCCCGCCGAGGTGGCATCGCGTCCACACGAGCGGCACGCGCTGCTCGACTGACTTCGATCCATCAGCATCTGCGCCAGCCAAGACCCGGCGGGCGCCCCGCGCCGGCAGGCCTGCCGGATCACTGCGCTGGCCCCGAGGATCAGCAAGCGGCGAATGGTCCGCTCTCCCCGCTTCGATATGGCACCGAGCGTCTGCTTCCCGCCGGTCGATTCCTGCAGTGGCGTCAGCCCGAGCCAGGCGGCGAAATCGCGTCCGGCTCGGAAGCTCCCCGCCGCCGGCACAAGCGCCGTGATTGCGGTGGCAGCAATCGGACCCACGCCCGGGATCGTCATCAGCCGCCGCGCGACCGGGTCTGTCTTCGAGCGCCGGTTAATCTCGGCATCCCTTGATCTGCGCTTCCAGCGCGGAAAAGGTGTCGATCAGCAGCCCGAGGATGACCCGGGCACTTTCTGGCAAAGAGGAATTGGGATCCTCGACGTGAGCGATCAGGGTTGCGGCATGCGTGATGCCCTGGCGAAAGACGTAGCCGTATTCGGAAAGGTGCCCGCGCAAAGCATTGATGCATTGCGTGCGCTGACGCACCAGAAGATCCCGGGCCCGGAACACGACGCCATTGGCCTGCTACTCCTCGTCCTTGACGGGAACGAAGCGCATGCTCGGCCGCTGAGCCGCCTCACAGATTGCTTCAGCATCAGCCGCGTCATTCTTCTGCCGCTTCACGAACGGCTTGACGTAGGCCGGCGGGATCAGCCGCACCGTGTGGCCCAACTTGCCGATCTCCCGCCCCCAGTAGTGCGATCCGGCGCAGGCCTCCATCGCGACAACACAGGGCGCCTGCGCTGCCAAGAACCCAAGCAGCTTCGCCCACGTGAGACGCTTGCGGAACAGCACATGGCCGGCGGCATCTGCCCCATGCGCCTGGAACACGTGCTTCGCGATGTCCAGCCCGATCGTGATAGCCTGCTTCATGGACGCCTCCTTCAGTGACAGTTAGACACCGTCACCTTGGCACGTAGATGCCGTCGGGGGGCGTCCACCCCATCACCCGTAGCTGGCCTTCGATCGCCGCTTGCAGTAGCCGGTAATAATCCTCACCCGGGCGCGGCGCCCTGCGTCGTCGTCTGGTAGACGAAGAGCGACGTGCTCGCGGCCATGAACAGCCGGTCGCGCTTTGGTCCGCCAAAGGCGAGGTTGGCGCAGACCTCGGGCAGGCGGATACGGCCGATCAGCTTGCCTTCCTTGGTGAAGCACAGGACGCCGGCGTAGCCCAACGGCGCGTTCGAACTGATCCACAGATTGCCAAAGACATCGGCGCGCATCCCGTCGGGGCCGCATTTGATCCCGTCGAGCATCATGTCGGTGAACAGGCGCATATTGGTCGCCTTGGTGCCCTGCACGTCGTAGGCATAAACCTCGCGTTTGCCGCCGGGTCCGGTATCGCCCGGCCCCTGGCCGGTGCTGATCACGTAAAGTGTCTTGTAGTCGGGCGAGAAGCACAGCCCGTTCGGGTCGGGGAGCTGCGATTCAGGAATCGCCACCTCCAATTTGCCGCTCGGGTCCCAGCGATAGACCGCGGTCGGCAACTCGCGCTTGCGGCCGCCGATGACCCCGGCATTGGGCGCGCCGACCTCCGGCTTCAACACGCCGAGCGGGTTGGTCGGGCCGCCGGCCTCGTCGGGATGGCCTTCGTTGAGCCGGTCGCCATAAGGCGGGTCGGTGAACCAGATGCTGCCGTCCTGATGCGGCACGATGTCGTTGGGCGAGTTGAGCGGTTTCCCCTCGAAATTATCGGCGATGACCTTTAGCGAGCCGTCATGCTCCCAGCGCACGACCCGGCGGTTGAAGTCCTCGCAGGAGAGCTGGCGACCCTCGAAATCGAACGAATTGCCGTTGGTGTTGCTCGACGGACGGCGGAATGCAGTGACCCGGCCGTCCTCCCAGATGTAGCGGTATTGCGTGTTGCCGGTCACGTCGCTGAACACCAGGTACTGACCCTGGCTCGACCAGGCTGGGCCCTCCGCCC
>DATEQL010000649.1:0-2974 GCA_035272665.1 Allostellaceae bacterium | reverse complement strand
AGGGCGGTCGCCTTCAGGCCCAGGCGCCAGGACAGCATGTAGGCGTCCTTGCAATCCTCGACCGTCGCCCCGTTCGGCATGTTGATCGTCTTCGAAATCGCCCCCGAGATGAAGGGCTGCACCGCCGCCATCATCCGGATGTGGCTCTCGACCGACAGAGCGCGCTTGCCGGTGCGGCCGCACGGGTTGGCGCAGTCGAAGACCGGCATGTGCTCGGCCTTCAGATGGGGTGCCCCCTCCAACGTCATGGCCCCACAGCAATAGCTGTTGGCGGCGTCGATCTCGGCCCTTGTGAAGCCGAGCGCCGCCAACAGCTCGAAGCCCGGATCCTCGAGCGCACCCGGCGCGATCCCCAGGCGTTCAATGCAGAACTCCTCGCCGAGCGTCCATTTGTTGAACGCGAACTTGATGTCGAAGGCCGCGGCGAGCGCCGCTTCGACGGCGGCGAGTGCGGCGTCGTCGAACCCCTTTTCCCTAAGGCTCTCGTGGTTGATGCCGGGCGCGCCCGCGAGGGTGCCGTAACCCAATGCATAGCGCTCGATCGCCGCGATCTCGGCAGTGTCGTAGCCGAGTGCTGCCAGCGCCTGCGGCACGGCGCGGTTGATGATCTTGAAGTAGCCGCCACCGGCGAGCTTCTTGAACTTGACGAGCGCGAAATCGGGTTCGACCCCGGTCGTGTCGCAATCCATGACCAGCCCGATCGTGCCGGTCGGCGCCAGCACCGTCGCTTGGGCATTGCGAAAGCCGTGCTTCTCGCCGATCGCCAATGCCCTGTCCCAGCTGCGCCGGGCGGCCTGGACCAGCTCAGGGTCCGGGCAACTCGCTGCATCGAGCGGGACCGGCAAAATCGACAATCCCTCGTACCCGAGTCCCTCTCCGCCCTTCAGGGGGGAGAGAGCCTGCCCCGGACTTGATCCGGGGGAGGGTGTGGGACTTTGGGCCGACGCCCCGGACTCCCCCACCTCACCCCAACCCTCTCCCCCCCGAGGGGCGGAGAGGGGGAGTTTCGCGGACTGGGGATCGCTGACGCCATGGGCCGCGCGGCGATGGTTGCGGATGACCCGCACCATCGCCTCGCGGTTCTCGGCATAACCGGGGAAGGCGCCGAGCTCGCCCGCCATCTCAGCGGAGGTGGCATAACTCGACCCGGTCATCAGCGCGGTAACAGCACCGCCGAGCGCGCGGCCGGCAGCGCTGTCATAGGGGATCCCCATCGACATCAACAATCCGCCGAGGTTGGCGTAGCCCAAGCCCAAGGTACGGAAGTCGTAGGAACGGCGGGCGATCTCTCTCGAGGGGAACTGGGCCATCAGCACCGAGATCTCGAGCACGATGGTCCACAGCCGCACCGCGTGCTCGAAGCCGGCGACATCGAAACCTCTGTCCCCCGCTTCCGCGGGGGCCGGCTCTGCGCGGCGGAACGCCATCAGGTTCAGCGAGGCGAGGTTGCAGGCCGTGTCGTCGAGGAAATTGTATTCCGAGCACGGGTTGGACGCGTTGATCCGGCCGCTCTCGGGGCAGGTGTGCCATTCGTTGATCGTCGTGTCGAATTGCAGCCCGGGATCGGCCGAGGCCCAGGCCGCGTGACCGATGCGGTCCCACAGCTCGCGCGCCTTGAGCGTCTTGGCCACCTTGCCGTCGGTGCGCCGGACCAGGTTCCACGTGCCGTCGGCTGCGACGCGCTCGAGAAAGTCGTTCGAGACCCGCACCGAATTGTTCGAATTCTGCCCGGCGACGGTCAGATAAGCCTCGGAATCCCAATCCAGGTCGTAGGTGCGGAAGTCGATCGCGGCGTAGCCCTGTCGGGCGAACTGGATGACCCGCTGGATATAGTTTTCCGGGATCATCGCCCGTCGGGCCGCGCGGATCTCGTGCTTGAGCGCCGGGTTTTCCGCCGGATCGGTTCCCTCCCGGCACGCCGCCATGATCAGGTTCAAATGCCGGGCGGCGAGCTTGGAGCCGGCGACCAGGGAGGCGACCTTCTGCTCCTCGACCACCTTCCAGTCGATAAACGCCTCAATGTCGGGGTGATCGATGTCGACGATGACCATCTTGGCGGCGCGCCGGGTCGTGCCGCCGGATTTGATGGCGCCGGCGGCGCGGTCGCCGATGCGCAAGAAACTCATCAGCCCCGAGGAGCGGCCGCCGCCCGAGAGCGATTCGCCCTCGCCGCGAAGCTTGGAAAAGTTCGACCCGGAGCCGGAGCCGTATTTGAAGATTCGCGCCTCGCGCACCCAGAGATCCATGATCCCGCCTTGGTTGACGAGGTCGTCGGCGACCGACTGGATGAAACAGGCATGCGGCTGCGGGTGCTCGTAGGCGCTGTCGGAGGCGTAGAGCTCGCCGGTCAGGTGATTAACGTAGTAATGGCCCTGCGCCGGACCGCCGATCCCATAGGCCCAATGGAGTCCGGTGTTGAACCATTGCGGCGAGTTGGGCGCGCCGATCTGCCGCGCCAGCATCAGCCGGATTTCGTCGCAAAACGCGCGAGCGTCCTCCTCGGTGTCGAAATAGCCGCCCTTCCAACCCCAATAGGTCCAGGTTCCGGCCATGCGGTCGAAGACCTGGCGGGCGCTGGTTTCGCCGCCATACCGAGAGTCCTCCGGCAGGCTCGCGAGCGCCGCCGCATCGGCGGTATGGCGCCACAGCCAGGATGGCACGCCCTCTTCGGCGACCGGCATCAGTCGCGCCGGCACCCCCGCCTTGCGGAAATATTTCTGGGCGAGGATGTCGGAGGCGACCTGGCTCCACTCGGCCGGAACCTCGATCCCCTCGGCCTGAAAGACGAGCGAGCCGTCGGGGTTACGGATCTCGCTGGTCGCGGTCCGGAATGGTACCGTCGCGTAGGGATCCTGACCGGCCGTCGTAAACCGACGCGTGATGTGCATTCCTCTCCCCCGGCGTTGCGTGGGCTGCCGCCTCTCCTTCCCCCGAGGCGGGTCAACCCAGAGCAACGCAATATAGAGTATCTGCC
>DATEQL010000648.1:0-18227 GCA_035272665.1 Allostellaceae bacterium | reverse complement strand
CGCGGCGAGGTCGCTGTGCACAGCATCCTTGATGTCGATGGCACGGTCCGGCGTCACGCAACGGTAGTTGCCGGTCAGCAGCATCGCCCATTTGGCGAGCGGGACGAAGATCGAGTCGTGCACCTTGAGCTTGACCGGCAGGTCGATCGGACCATCCCCGGCATCGTAGCGGATCGCTTCGATCTCGGCCTGCATCTGGCGCAGTATCGCGGTGTTTGTGTCGGAGGCGAAGCGGGCCGCCTTGAAATTGGTCGGCAACGTCACCTGCAGCACATTGATCTTTTCGCCGGGCGGACGGATCGCCTGCGGGTCCGGACTGCATAAGGTCAAAAGCCCCGGATCGAAATTGTCCCACACACGCGTCGGTGTAGGCAGGACCGCAATGCGTCGGTCGCCAAGCGGGGAATGCGCTCAAGTAGGGCAATGGCGGCATGTTCATGATCGACATGCAGGGCACCTTCTTGCGCGCCACCGCGTCGAGCAACTCGCGCACGTCGGGCGAGCGGTATTGCGGCTCCTGCATCGCCAGTACGACGAGATCGTAGTCGGACGGGTCGACCGCGCCCGGACCGGCTGCCGACAATCTCCCCGGCAATTTGCGCGAGTCGAGCTCGACCGGGTCCTTTCTACCTCTGGTCGGCAGGCGGATACGGGCTCCCTCGGTTGAACGCCTCCGCCTCCGCAGGGAGGCACACCATCGTTATCCTGTGACCGCCGAATAGCAGCTTGGTCGCGAAGAGCGACCCGTGGAAGCTCCCATGATCAGTACATCATAAGTCGCCATCTCCCCTTCCTCCCTGGGTGAAGCGGCGGATCCAGTGCGCAATGGCCGGCCAGGTCTGCTGCAAGGTTCGCGAGCCCATGAACAGGCCGATATGGCCGCCGGGAACGAGCTTCTTCTCGATCTGCTCCTTTGGCGTACCGAGATAATTCTCGGCATTGAAGACCTGTTCCGAGGTGGTGATGTCGTCGGATGCACCGGCCAGCAGGTAGACCGGGCATGTGATGTCCTTGAGGTCGAGCCCGCGGCCAAGGCCGACGAAGCTGCCTTTGGCAAGGCGGTTCTCCTTGAACAGCTGGACGATTGCCTGAAGATACCAACGACCGGGCAGGTCGATCGGGTTCTCGTACCAGCTCTCGAAGGCCTCCTCCTTCTTCAGATAGGCCGGATCGTCGGATCGTCGACGTGCTCGTAGAGATCGATATGTTTTTGAATGTAATTCTGCTCGGGATGCATATTCTTCCATCCGCGCAGCATGGTCGCGCCACGCATGAGGCCACCGCCGAGTTCAACCAACTCCTCATAAAACGCAGTCGGATAAGTGTGCGCCATGCGCTTCACCGGGCCGTTCCCGGCGTCGGTATCGATCGGCGCTCCCGCAAGCACCAGACTGACCACCTTGCGAGGAAAACGCGCGGCGTACATCGCCGACATCCAGCCGCCCTGGCATAGCCCGATCAGATTGACCCGTCCCCCCAGATCGTCGACACAGACGTTGAGCTCAGCGAGATATTGGTCGATCTCCAGATCTTTCATATCCGCGGTGGCAGACTTCCAATCCGTGAGAAAAACGCGGTCGAGGCCATTCGCGAGCAGCGTCTCAATGAGGCTCTGGCCTTTGTAATAGTCGGCGATCACCGCAGAATGGCCGGCATATGGCGCATCGACGATCGTCGCTATACCCTTGGCCTCCGGCGCCGAGTAGTCGCGGAAGACCATCGTTCTGAGATCGAGCATTGTACGGTTGGCCGTGGCGGGCGCAGGCCTCCGGAGATGCTGAATTTTTGCCTCTTCCGACAGGAACTCGAGGTTCTTGGCGTAGAGTTCCAGCCCTTGCTCGCCCATTCGCGCGGCTGCCAGCATCGGCCAAAACAGCGGTACGTTGACCCCTGTGAGTTCGCGCGTCGCGATCTTGTCTGAGTGAGCCATTTTTATCTCCGCCTTTACACCGGATCTCATGCGCTCTCGTGGCGTGCGAGCTTGTCACCGGCAACGTTGTGCACGGCCAGGACGAGCAGGATCAGGAACGGAAGCAGCAGGACCCATACCCCAAAGTGCGGGGTCGCCGCTCCGGACAGCACCGCGCCTGTCAGGAAGCCGCCCCATACTCTCGTCACGATAAAGGCGCGGTAGAGATGGGTATCCCACGGTCCCCGCACGTCTTGCACGGGCGCCCGGATGACTGCCATGGCGAGGTGACGCGCGATCCTGGCCAGGTCGCCCGTTACGAAGGTGAGGCTTACCGCTTCTCCGCCGACCTGAGACAGGGTAGTGTTCATCATGCCCATGGCCAGGCTGATCACGGCGATCTCGACCTCGACATTCAACGTGACCGAGCCGGTGACACCCATGATCACCGCCAGCAAGGCCGCGACCGCTCCCAGCAGGGCGCAGCGCGAATGGCGCAGGCCGGAATGAGTGAGCAAGGCCCCGGCAAAATTGCCGATAACGAAGAACATGATCGCTACCGCGGAAGGTAGGGCCGCCGCAAAATGGCCCTGCCCGGCCTGGGTGCCCGTCTGCGTCGTATTTCCGCTCATGAACGACACGTAGACGCCCAAGGCAACAATGCCGTAGCCGTCCACGTAGCCGGCGATCAGGGCCAGGGAGGTGGAGAGTCTCCCCTCAGCCCTGTCCAGCATCTCGAGTTCGATTGCCACTGTGGCATACTCTCTACTCTGCGGCGTTTACGTGTTCGGCACCACCGAACTCACGGCGAAGGGCCGCGCCGTGCTGGTCCAGTTCGGGCGCTCCGACACGCACCGGCGGATCATCGTAGCCGCTGATTTTGACCGGGTTGCCGGGCATCTTGACCCCGCCGGCCTCGATGTACATGTTGCGCGCCTTGATCTGCGGATGCTCGGCGGCCTCTTTTATGTCGTTGATCGGGCCGACCGGTACACCCGCCTCGTGGACCACCTTCAGCCAGTGCGCTGCCGGTTGCTTCTTGAGCACCACCTCCATCTCGGCTTTCAACGCCGCATTGTTTGCAGCGCGGTCAAGATCCGACAGGAACCGCTTGTCTTGCGCGAGCTCCGGTCGGCCGATGGCGCCGCACAGCTCGCCAAACAGGTGATCATTGCCGCAGGCGATCACAAATTGTGTGTCGGCCGCCTCGAACGTATCGAACGGCGTCATATAGGGATGACGGTTGCCCACCCGCTTCGGGGGCTCGCCGGTCGCTGAATAAGCCATCAGGCCCTGCTCGAGAAAGGCGAAAGTCCCATCGAACATCGCCACGTCCACATGACATCCTTTGCCGGTCTTTTCGCGCGCGTAGAGCGCCGAAGCGATGCCGCAGACCATGAAAACCCCACCCACCAGATCGGAGAGAGAGGTGCCGACGCGGGTCGGCGGCCCATCCGGAAACCCGGTGATGCTCATCAGGCCGCTCATCCCCTGAACGATGGTGTCGTAAGCCGGGAACGTCCTCAGCGGCCCGGTCTGGCCGAAGCCAGTGGAGGACGCGTAGATCAGCCGCGGATTGAGCTTGGACAGTTCCTCATACGACAATCCGAGGCGGTCCATCACGCCCGGCCGGAAATTCTCGGTCAGAACGTCGGCCTCGCGGACCATGTTGAGCAAGACACCGCGATCGGCCTCCTCCTTGAGGTTGAGGACAATGCTCTCCTTGCCGCGGTTGACAAAGCTGAAGTACAGCGACTGTCCTTTGTAGAAGGGACCGTAGGTACGCGTGTCGTCACCGTGGCCGGGCGGCTCGATCTTGATGACACGAGCGCCAAGGTCGTTGAGAATCGTCGTCCCGAACGGGCCGTTGAGCACGTGGGTCAGGTCGACGACGAGTAATCCGGAAAAGGGTCCGGCAACCCGCTGGGGTTCGGGCGATGACATTGGGTAAGCTCCTTGCCTGAAGGCATCCCACACGAGCGTGCACGCTGCCAGAGGGGCGTGGCTCAGGTTGTAGCTGCGGGCTATGTCGCGGATCGCCGCGCATGGGACACCTACAGCTAGCTTGCTCGCCCTACACCGCTTCGACAGGGCAGTATATCGGCCACCA
This sequence comes from Allostellaceae bacterium, assembly GCA_035272665.1. GTDB lineage: Bacteria > Pseudomonadota > Alphaproteobacteria > ATCC43930 > CGMCC-115725 > AP-15. The sequence goes on along the minus strand of DATEQL010000648.1, from coordinate 14,208 downwards.
CTGTGCCGACCGCACCGCCTCGACAGGGTCGTCGATCGAGGCGCGCGCGAGTCCTTGAGCGATGGCCGTGCGGGCCACCTCCACGGCCACGGTGCTCGACGTGATGCGCAGATCCGCATTCGACGGCAGCAGGGAGGCGCCCGGCGCGGTATCCGTGGCTTGGCTCGCCACGGCCTGGGCGGTGGCGAAGATCATCTCGTCGCTCACCTTCGCCGCGCGGGAGACGATGACACCAAAGCCGAGGCCCGGATAGAGCGCCGCATTATTCGCCTGGCCGATCTTGTAGGTCACACCGCCATATTCGACATTGTCGAAGGGCGCGCCGGTGGCGACCAGAACCTTGCCCTCGGTCCATTCGACCAACTGCGCAGGCGTGGCCTCATGCAGCTCGGTCGGGTTGGACAAAGGGAAGATGATCGGGTGCTCCACATGCAACGCCATAGTGCGGACAATGTCCTTGGTGAATTGCTGCGGCGTGGTCGAGGTGCCGATCAGGATGGTGGGCTTCACGGCGGAGACGGTGGTCGCAAGATCGATAATGCCGGATTTGGCGGCCGCAGCTGTCCGGAGCGCCGACATGGCCGGCCAGCGGGTCTCCGCCGCCGCGATCGGCGCGCAAGGCGTGCGGGCGAGGCCGGCGACCTCCTCTTGCGGCCGCGCATAGGGCCGTTGGAAGTCGAGCAGACCGTTGGTCATGTCGGCCGTCAGCAGGCCGGGCAGATCCACGAGCCAGATGCGCCGCGTGGCGTCTTCCTTTGACAAGCCATGACGGACCATCTGGTCCCTGATCTGGTCGGCGATCCCGACGCCGGCCGTCCCCGCACCGAAAACGACGACCCGCTGTTCGGTCCAGCTCCCGCCCGTGCGCGCCATGGCATTGAGCAGCCCCGCCAGCACGATGGCACCGGTGCCCTGCATGTCGTCATTGAAGGTCGGGACCTTGTCCCGGTACCAGCCGAGGATGCGGCGGCAATTGGTGGATCCGAAGTCCTCCCAGTGGAGCATGGCGGCGGGGAACAGCTTGGTCGCCGCGGTCACATAGGCGTCGATGAAGTCGTCATACGCCTTGCCGCGGATGCGCCCGTGCCGGTAGCCCACATAGAGCGGATCGTTCAGGAGTTTTTCGTTGTCCGTGCCGACATCCAGCACCACAGGCACGACCCTGTGCGGATCGACACCGGCCGCGGCCGTGTAGACCGCGAGCTTGCCGATGGAAATGTCGATGCCGTTCGATCCCCAGTCGCCAATGCCGAGGATTTCCTCCGCGTCGCTGGCCACCAGCAGATCGATGTCGTCCGGCGCGGCTCCGAAGTTCGCGAGCTTCTTTTCCACGCTGTCGGGATCGTCGATGCTGAGGAACACGCCGCGCGGGCGGGTCATCACCTCGCTGTAATTCTCGATCGCCTCGCCCACCACCGGATCGTACACCACAGGCAGCATTTCCAGCATGTGCCGCTGGAGCAGCGCGTAAAAGAGCGTGACGTTATTGTCGTGGAGCCGCCACATATAGATGTGCTTGGCGAGGTCCGTCGGCGCGGCGCGATAGGCCGCATAGGCCCGCTCGAGCTGGGGCTCCAGTTCCGTCGTCACGACGGGCGGCAGCAGACCATCCAGACCAAGGGCACGGCGTTCGGCCGGGCTGAAGGCCGTGCCCTTGTTGAGAGCCGGGTCCCGGAGAACCTGGTAACCACGGGCCGTCGTCTTGATCAGACGTCCTTTTGCGTCACGAATCACCTTTGCCTGTCTGCTGAACATGAAACGCTCCTTTCACTCGGTTATCGCGATCGCTGTTCCCAGCGTGACGATCGACAGCACGGTGCTGAGCAGCACCGTGGCATTCGATTAACTCAAATAGACCTTGTAGCGCAGACCCAGCGCCTGCCGCTCGGCCTCCGTAAAGCCAGTCGATTTGTTGAGCCTGGGGTCGTGCAGGAGGTCGATGCCTCGTTTGCTAATGCCAGTATTGGAAGCAGACATTGGTTTCTCCTCTCTCGGAAGTGTGCAGTTCAGATATGCGCCGCTACTTTCATCTAATTGTCTCCTCGGCTACGTAGGGCTTGACCATTTTCGCCGGATCGACGACGCGGTCGAACAGCTCGTCCGTCACGAAGCCGAGCTTCAGCGCCGCGTCCTTCAGGGTGAGGTCGTGGTCCATCGCGTAGTGGGCAATTTTTGACGCTTTGTCGTAACCGATGACTGGCGAGAGCGCCGTCACCAGCATCAGGGAGCGGTCCACATATTCCTTGATCTTCTTCAGATTGGGCTTGGTTCCCTCAACGAGGAACTTGCGGAAGTTTGTGCACCCGTCGCTGATGATCGTGATCGAGTGCGTAATGTTGAAAATGATTAGCGGCTTGTAGACGTTCATCTCCAGATAGCCGGCGGCGCCGCCGAAGCCCACTGCCACGTCATTGGCCATCACCTGCACGGCGATCATCGTCAGCGCCTCGGCCTGGGTAGGGTTCACCTTGCCCGGCATGATTGAGGAGCCGGGCTCGTTTTCGGGGATCTGCAACTCCGCAAAGCCGGCGCGCGGGCCGCACGACATCAGGCGAACGTCATTGGCGATCTTGTAGAGCGACACCGCCAACGTGCGGAATGTTCCGGACAACTGCACCAGCGCATCATGCGCTCCTTGCACGATGAACTTGTTCGGTGCGCTGACGAACGGCAACCCGCTGAGCTTCGCGATTTCCGCCGCCGCCGCTTCGGCGAACCCGGGAGCCGCATTGATGCCGGTGCCGACTGCGGTGCCGCCGAGCGCCAGCCGGTACACGCCCTTCAGCGCATCCTCTATCCGCTCGATATTGTCGCTCAGCATCCCGGCGTAGCCCGACCACTCCTGGCCCAAGGTGATCGGCGTCGCGTCCTGCATGTGGGTGCGGCCGATCTTGACGACATCCTTCCATTCCTTGGCCTTCGCCGCGATCGCGTCGCCCAGGGCAGTGACGGCCGGCAGCAGCCGCCCTTTCACATTGACCGCGGCGGCGATGTACATCGCCGACGGAAACGTGTCGTTCGATGACTGCGACATGTTGACATGGTCATTGGGGTGCACCGGCGTCTTGCTGCCCAGCGCGGTGCCCGCAAGTTGGCAGCAGCGGTTAGAAATGACCTCGTTGACGTTCATATTGAACTGCGTGCCGCTGCCGGTCATCCACACATGCAGTGGGAACATGTCGTGGTGCTGCCCGGCCAGGATCTCGTCGCAGACCTGCACGATCAGCCGGTGAATCGAGTCGTCCAGTCGCCCGCCCGCGTGGTTGGCGTTGGCCGCAGCCTTCTTCAGCGTTGCGTAGGCGGTGATCATCTCCCGCGGGATCAGATCCTGGCCGATGCTGAAATGCTCCAACGAGCGCTGCGTCTGCGCCCCCCATAGTTTGTCAGCGGGCACCTCCACCACGCCCAGGCTGTCGGTTTCCCTACGAATTTCGACCATGGAGCCGTACTCCCAAATCAAACAGATACGAACCGATCCACTTGCATATGACACCGAGGGCGATCCCGACCACGGTATCGAAGAGCCGCAACAAAGGCTGCTGCCAAGCAGTTTTGGGGCTCATTGCCGCAACCACCATGACAACAGCGGTTGTTATTCCGGTTGTCACGATGTCGTCGCGCCGGCCTAACGCCGCCATTACCAGCGTGCCGATGCCAAGCAGTATTGCGAGGCCCACAGGCGTAAACGGGAAAATCAAAAGATACGGCAAGCACAATGCGAAGCTGACGCAGGTCGCTATCAGCCGCGCTATTCCCGCAGAGAGCGCATGGGCGCGGCTGTCCCTGAAGACGAAGACGACGGCGACGACAGCCCACATCCCTCCCAGGAAGTGGGAGGCCTGGTCGGGGAAGCTGGAGAGTATGTAAGTGATGATCCAATAGGTGATCAGGCATGCAATCGCCATGTTCAGCGAATAGACGACATCCCACGCAGTAAGCTTGTCGTGGTTCGCCTCAGACAATGCTGCCGAATGAGGCAGAAGAAGCTTGTCGAGTGCCATTACGGAGCGCGAGGCTTCGCTGGCAGAGCCAACGCCGCCGGTCGATAGCAATGCCGCGGCAGCTTCGCTCGCGTGGCGTACGGCCTCGGCACCGCCCCGATGCAACTTCGCCACCACCCTTACTCCACGATGCAGTCGTCATTGCATTTGGGGTAGCCTTTGCCGTCCCCCTCGCTCCCACACATCCAACACGGCGTGGGGTTCGCAGCCGTGGCCTGAGTTGGCGCGGGCTCGGCCTCTCCGACCGGCTTGTAAAGCTCGTTCATACGGGAGCGAATTGCCGTGTAGTCGTCCGCCGCGTATCCTCGGCTCATTTCGCGATCCTTGCCTTTGGTTGCTGAACTTCAACGAGGCTCGCTGAACCCGCGATCCGGTAACCCAGCGGGTGCAGCCGGGACCTGCGCACACGGGATCCGCCCGGTTCTCACTTCTTCGGCCCGATGCTGCTTTGCGGATTGAGTCGGTTTCTCTGCGAACTTCGGCCATGACCATTTCTTTCTCTGGTCGCGGTACACCGTACCTCTTCAGCGCCCGTCGTTGAGGCCCGCATCGACGGCCGCGAGCAGACCGAGGGCCGACCAGTCGAGCTCAGCCCAGCCGCGAGCCACTATCGCAACAAGGTGATCGTGGACGAGGCTCGCAGCGGGCATCGGCACAGCGGTGCGCTCGGCTTCGGCCAATGCAAGCCGCATATCCTTGATGGCCAGCGGCACAGCCATTCCCGGGCTGTAGTGCTCATCGACAATCTTGCCGCCGTAAGTCTTGTGGACCCGGGAATCGAACAACGAATTCGTCAGGACATCGTAGGCGAGGTGGGCATCGACCCCGCCCTTTCGCATTAGGGCCAACACCTCGCCCATACATTCGAGCGTCGTTGCAGTGAGCACGTTAGCGGCGAGCTTCACAAGGTTCGCCAATGCGGCGTCTTCACCAATGATGAACAGTCGTTGCCCGAGGCGCTCGAGCAATGGACGGACCTTTTCCATCGCAGAGTGCGGGCCCCCGGCGAGCACGAAGAGTTTCCGTTCTCGCGCAAAGTCCGGGTTGCCGAGCACCGGCGCGGCGACATAATCCTGGTGATGGCGCGCATGCTCCTCGGCGACGCGGCGGGAAATCGCCGGGCTGACCGTGCTGGTGGAAACGTGGACCGCACCCGCGACGAGAACACCGGCCAGCCCTTCAGGGCCCAGTGCCACCGCCGCAAGCGCGTCGTCGTCGGGAAGGGAAGTCACCACCACATCGCAGGCGGCAAGATCGGTGAGCTTTGCGGCAGCGTGAGCGCCTGTCAGAGCCGCTGCTCGCTTCGGGTCTCGGTCGTAGACCAACACCTGATGCCCGTCTTCGACAAGATTGACGGCAAAAGCGTGTCCCATATGGCCGAGACCGACCACACCGACACGTCTGATCCCGGATCCGGCACGCGCCTGGCCCTGCACATTATCGGTCATGCAACTTTCCTCTCCTGTTTCACCGAGCCTCCCTCAGCCCTGTTGACATCACGAAGTTCGATTATTGCTGCGGCGGTACTCGTTCCAGAACGCCGCACTATTTGTCGGTTGTCTGGTGCTCTGTCCCTGGCGAATGCGTCTCGCTGTGCGGATTGAGATTGCCGATGTGACCGCTCTCTGTCCCCACCTTCGGATTGATCGCGCAATTGATCAGTGACGGCCGGCCTGACGCCAGAGCTTTGGTGAGGGCGTTGGAGAGGCTCTGCGGATCGGCGGCGTAGTAGCCGTCGCCGCCGAATGCCTCGATCAGCTTCTCGTATTGCGCGTCGTTCATCAGCACGGTCGGGGCGGGGTCTGTGCCACCGCTGCGGTTGACATCGTCGCCCCGATAAATGCCGCCATTATTGAAGATGACGGTGACGATCGGCAGCCGATACCGGCAGATAGTTTCGATCTCCATGCCGCTAAAACCGAAAGCGCTGTCACCTTCGATCGCCACGACGGGTTTATCGCTGGTGACTGCAGCGGCAATCGCAAAGCCCATGCCGACGCCCATCACCCCCCAGGTCCCGCAGTCCAGGCGCTTACGCGGCGCCTGCATGTCGATCACGTTGCGGGTGATATCGAGGGTGTTTGCTCCCTCGTTAACGAGATAGATCTCCGGCTTGTCGGCGAGCACCTTTTTGATAGCGCCAAGGGCGCCGTAGAAACCCATCGGATCGGCGTGGGCGGCGCCAGCGAGGTTGGCCTCCATGCGCTTCACGTTCTTCTCTTTGTGCTCAGCGAGATCGTGAAGCCATTCCGGGCTTGGCCGGACCTGGCCGGGCTTGAGAGCCGCCAGTAGTTCGGACATCGAAGACGCAATATCGCCGACGACCGGCGCGGCGATGGCGCGATTGCTGTCCATTTCCGTCGGCATGATGTCGAGCTGAACAAACCGGGCCGTCGCCGACCACTGCGGGCTTCTACCATGGCCGAGCAGCCAATTGAGCCGCGCTCCGATTAGCATCACCAAATCGGCCTGCGACAGCGCGACGTGGCGCGCCGCGGCAACGGACTGAGGATGGTTGTCGGGGAGCAGGCCCTTGGCCATCGACATCGGTAGAAACGGGATCTTGGTCTGCTCAATGAAGGCACGAATGTCGGCATCCGCTCGCGCGTAAGCCGCACCCTTGCCGAGGATGACGAGCGGACGTTCGGCTTTCTCCAGCACAGCGAGCGCCCGCGCGACCGCTTCGGGCGCGGGAAGCTGCCGCGGCGCGGCGTCGACCACGCGCACCAGCGATTTCGCGGCGACCTGGGCGTCAAGTGCGGCGCCCAGAACCGCACCCGGCAGATCAAGGTAGACGCCGCCCGGGCGTCCGGAGACAGCGGCCCGGATCGCGCGCGCAACACCGATGCCGATGTCCTCGGGCCGCTCGACCCGGTAGGCGGCTTTGGCAAAGGGCTTGGCCGCGTTCATCTGGTCGAGCTCTTCGTATTCGCCCTGCTGCAGATCGACGGTGGCCCGATCGCTCGATCCGCTGATCTGTATCATCGGGAAGCCGTTGGTGGTGGCATTCGCAAGAGCCACCATACCGTTGAGAAAGCCGGGCGCCGAGACGGTCAGGCAGATGCCCGGCTTCTGCGTCAGATAGCCGGTGATCGCCGCCGCGTGACCGGCGGCGGATTCATGGCGGAAGCCGATATAGCGGATCCCCGAGGCCTGGGCCAAACGGGCCAAATCGGTGATCGGTATGCCGGCGACGCCATAGATAGTGTCGAGGCCGTTCAGCTTCAGGGCGTCCACGACGAGGTGGAAGCCGTCAGTCTGTGTGGCTGGGGCCAATTCAGCAGACATGGTAGAGCACCTTCTGCAAGTAAATTAGAACCGGGCTCAGTGCTTTTCGGAGCCGTGGGTATCGTCATGCCAGTGATGGTCGTCATGCCGGTCCCCGGGTTCGACAGGGAGCGGGTCGACGATCTTGGCCCCATGAAGCTTGGCGATTTGCTCAGGGCTGTACCCTAAGCTCGCCAATACTTCGTTGGTGTGCTCGCCCAGCAGCGGCGATGCTGTAATCTTGGGCGTGAAATTCGAAAACTTCATCACGCTGCCGATGGTGAGATAGCTTCCGCGTACCTTGTGCGGCACCTCGACGATAGTCCCGTTGGCGCGCAGATCGGGATCGTTTTCGAGCTCCTTCATGTTGAATAGCGGCGAGCAGGGGACCTCGTATTTCCTGAGGATATTTACGGCCTCATATTTTGTCTTATCTGCAAGAAAGGATTTCTCGATCTCGGCAAAAATGTCGAAGATGTGAGGCTGCCGTGCTTCAGGCGTGGTATAGGCCGGATCGTGCGCCCATTCGGGTTTGCCGATCGCCTCGCAGGTCCGAACCCAGTTAGTATCCTGGATAGTGAGGTAGATATACGAGTTCGGATCCTTTTTCCAGTCCTTGCACTTGAGGACCCACCCCGGTTGTCCACCGCCCCCTGCATTGCCGCCGCGGGGCACCACGTCGGTGAATCTTCCATACTTGCCATCGGCCCGAATCGGATACTGCGGATACTCTTCCAAATAGCCGACGCGCTCCAGCCGTTGCTGATCCCGCAGTTTGACGCGGCAGAGATCCAGACAGGATTCCTGCATGGAAACAGTGATCTTCTGGCCCTTGCCGGTCTTCTGCCGGTGGATCAGGGCAGTGAGCACGCCGATCAGCAGATGCAGTCCCGTGTTGCTGTCGCCGAGAGCAGCGGCGCTCACGAGCGGAGGCCCGTCCCAGAAGCCGGTGGTCGAGGCTGACCCGCCAGCACATTGCGCCACGTTTTCGTAGGCCTTGATGTCGGACCACCGAGAGCCTTCGGGGAAGCCCTTACCCGACCCGAAGATCAGCCTTGGATTGAGTTCGTGGATGTGCTCCCAAGGGAAGCCCAACCGGTCCAGGACGCCGGGGGCGAAGTTTTCCACCAGGACGTCATAAGTCCGGATCATCTTTGTCAGGACTTCCTTGCCCTCCGGCGTTTTGAGGTCCACCACCAGCGATTTCTTGTTGCTGTTCAGCATCGTGAAATACAAGGCGTCTGCATCAGGAATGTCGCGTAACTGGTGGCGGGTGGAGTCGCCCCCATTGGGACGTTCGACCTTGGTTACGTCGGCGCCATACCAGGCCATCAGCTGTGTACAGGCGGGACCGGCTTGCACCATCGTAAAGTCGATAACTTTGATTCCTTCGAGGGGTAGGCTCATGATCAAACACTCCTCATTGCTGACGCTGCGAAAATACGAAAGCGTGCGGAGGCCGCCCAGCAATCCACTGGGGGAACAACCCTTCGATTTGACGGGCGCCTTCGTTGCGTCGGGCGCTGACAAGCACCCGAGGCGAGGGTGGAGCGAACGGCGGCAGTGAACCGGTAGCCTCGACCGAACTCAGTGCGGATCAAGTCGCGGTCTTCGCCAAGAGCCTTCCGCAAGACGGAGATCTGGACCTTCAGGTTCTCCTGCGCGACAACGACGCCCGGCCACACGCGGCTCATGAGCTCTTCTTTGGTGACGAGCGATCCGTCGGCCTCTACCAAGGCCAGGAGGAGATCGAAGCCCCGTGTCCCCAACTCGATCGGGACACCGTCGGCCACCAATTGCCGCCGGCGCAGCAGGACGCGGAAACGGCCGAATTCGAGCATCGCGTCGGCCGCTGCCGGGCTCGACGAGTAGGCCCCATTTGGCGGCGGGATTTCACGGTAGGGGGCGGGCCCGGCGTAGCTACTCATCGTCATCGTGGGGCCTCCGTTTGGTTTCTAGCCTGCAATTTGGCGCGGCCGTTTGCGCTGGTCGCGTTAATGATTGTGAAATTTTGTAGGGACCGCCTTCGCAGCTTTTTGCGAGCACCGGGATTACGGCAGAACGCCTGGGTAGCTTGCTGTTGCGTTGCAAAATCTTTCGCGGTCTGTATGAATCGAGAGACCCTTGAGGACGATTCCCCGATGGATGAAGAAACCTTCGCCTTCGGATCGTTCCGCCTGATCCCCGCCCAGCGCATGCTGCTCGAGGACGGAAAACCGCTGCGCCTCGGCAGCCGAGCCTTGGACATTCTCGTCACGCTCGTTGAGCGCGCCGGCGAGACGATCCACAAGGATCAGCTGATCGCTCGCACCTGGCCTGACACAGTGGTCGACGAGGGGGCCCTGCGGGCCCACGTCGCCGCGCTACGCAAGGCACTTGGTGATGGCCGCGCCGGAAACCGGTATATCACCAACATTTCGGGCCGGGGCTACAGCTTTGTCGCGCCGGTGACGCGCGAGCAGCGGCAGCCGACCATCGCCCCGGCGGACGGAACGGCCGTGCGCGGCAATTTGCCGGCGCTGCTCACCCGCATCGTCGGCCGGGACGACATCATCGCGGCTTTGGCGGCACAGCTCGCCCAGCGCCGGCTTCTGACCATCGTCGGTCCGGGCGGAATCGGCAAAACCACGGTGGCGATCGCCCTCGCCGAGAAGGTGAGTGCGTCATACGAGGACGGTGTCTGGTTCGTCGGGCTCGCCTCGCTGCCCGATCCGGACCTGGTGGCGAGCGCCCTCGGCACCGTGCTGGGAATTTCTCTGCCGGGCGTCAATCCGGTATCGGGATTGGCCGGATGGCTCCGGGACAAGCATGCGCTGATCGTGCTCGATAGCTGCGAACACGTGATCGGCGCGGTGGCGGTAATCGCCGAGGCGATCCTCAAAGCAGCGGCCCGCGTCTCCGTTCTCGCCACGAGCCGGGAACCGTTGCGGGCCGAGGGCGAATGGCTGCACCGCCTCCCGTCGCTGGAGCTGCCGCCGCGCTCCGATGATCTCACATCCGATGCGGCGCTGCGGTATTCTGCCGTCCAGCTGTTCGACGAGCGCGCCCGGGCGATCACGGACGGTTTTGCCCTGGACGGCGACGATATCGCTCCGGTGATCGAGATTTGTCACAGGCTCGACGGGATGCCGCTCGCGCTCGAATTGGCGGCCGCGCGCGTCGATGTGTTCGGTGTCAAGGCACTCGCCGCGCGGCTCGACGATCGCTTCGCCGTATTGACGAGCGGCCGCCGCACCGCGCTACCCCGCCACCAGACTCTGCGCGCGACAATGGATTGGAGCTACGAGCTGCTGCCGGAAACCGAGCAGCTCGTTCTGCGGCACCTTGCCGTGTTTCAGGGCGATTTCACCATCGATGCGGCGGCTGCGGTTGCCACCGACGACCGCATCAACGCCGCCGATGTTTTCGAAGCGATCGCCAACCTCGCGGCAAAATCGCTGATTTCGACCGACATCAGCAGCGACGTAACTTATCACCGCCTGCTTGACACGACGCGCGCCTACGCTCTGGAAAAGCTGAGCGAGAGCGGCGAGATCGAACGGGTCAGAGCGCTTCACGCAGAGTATTATCGCGGTCTCTTCGAGCGGGCCGAAACCGAATGGGAGACGCGGCCCACGGCCCAATGGCTGGGCGATTACGGGCGCCAGATCGACAATTTGCGCGCGGCGCTGGACTGGGCGTTTTCGCCGGGCGGTGACGCCTCGATCGGGGCGGCATTGACTGCCGCCGCGGTTCCCTTGTGGATGCATTTGTCACTAATGGAGGAGTGCCGCGGCCGGGTCGAGCGGGCGCTCGCCGCTATCGCGGCTGGAGCGGGCCGGGACCAGCGCCGCGAGATGCAGCTCCACGCCGCGCTTGCGGCATCGCTGATGTATACCAGAGATGCCGTTTCCGAGATCGACGCGGCCGGGACAAAGGCTCTCGAGATTGCGGAGAGCCTTGACGACATCGAGTACCAGTTGCGCTCGCTCTGCGGCCTGTGGACTTTTCGCATCAGCTGCGGCCAGCATCGCGTCGCTATGACCCTGGCTCAACTGTTCTATACGCTGGCGGCGAAGCGGTCCGACCCGAAGGATCACCTGATCAGCGAGCGAATGATCGGTGCGTCGCAGTATTATCTGGGCGATTTGCTCAGTGCGCGGCGCCATCTCGAGCGCGTGCTCGCCCACGATGTCGCTCCTGCCCAGAAGTCGCGAATCGTTCGTTTTCAGGTCGATCCGTGGGCGACGGCGCGGGCCTACCTTGCCCGGATCCTGTGGCTGCAGGGATTGCCCGATCAGGCGATGCGGACTGCTGAAACCAGTGTCGCGGAGGCTAGGGCGACCGATCACGCAATCTCAGTGTGTGTGGCTCTCGTCGTGGCGGCATGCCCGATCGCGCTGTGGGTCGGCGATCTGGCCGCGGCGGAACATTACGTGGAAATGCTGCTAGATTATTCAACAAGGCATGCGCTGGCACACTGGCACGCCTTGGGCTGCAGCTATCAGGGAGTGCTCGTCATCCAGCGCGGCGATCTCAGCGCCGGATTACAGCTGCTGCGCGCCGCCTTCGACGAACCAGGCGCGGCCGGGTCCGTCCCGCGGCTCTTTACATTCCTTTTGGCGGAGGCCTTGGGCCGCGCCGGGCAGATCGCCGACGGGCTCGCTGTGATCGAGGAGGCGATCGTCCGCTCCGAGCACAGCGAAGAACGCTGGGTATTTGCCGAGTTGCTGCGCATCAAGGGCGAGCTTCTGCTGTTGCAGGACGCGCCCGGAGCAGCCGCGGCGGCCGAGGATCACTTCCGGCAGGCGCTCGACTGGGCGCGCCGGCAGGGAGCCTTGTCCTGGGAACTGCGAACGGCCTCGAGTCTCGCCCGGCTTTGGAGAGACTATCATCGCGTTGAGGAGGCGCGCGTGTTGGGGTCGGTTTACGGCCGCTTCACCGAAGGTTTCGCGACGGCAGACCTGCGAGACGCGAAGAGCTTGTTGCAGGAATTAGTTTAGTACCGGCCGGGCGCCCAACCCACCCTTGTTGCAACCGAGAGAATGTCGTTTTCTGAGTTCCGCCCGAGACACGCTGTCATTGCGAGCGAAGCGAAGCAATCTCGCGCCCGTCGTGCTCAGTCGATCGAGATTGCTTCGTCGTTTCACTCCTCGTAGACCCAGGTCGGTCGCGGGCGCCTTACGGCTTGGCTAGCGCCGCAATCACCTCATTGGTCGACAAAATGGCGTGGGCGAAGGTCGGCCCGTTGATTTCGTGCGCGGCATGCATCGCCTCGGAGCTGAATGCTGCCGTCGCGTCCCGTACCAATGTCACGTGATAGCCGAGTTCAGCGCCGCAGCGGGCGGTGGCCTCGACGCAGGTATTGGCCAGCATTCCTACCACGATGATCTTTTCGATGCCGCGTTGCTTGAGCTGGAAATCGAGGTCGGTACTGGCAAATCCATTCTGGCCCCAATGTTGCTCGATCACGACGTCGCCCGGCTGGGGTATGAGTTCCGGATGCCACTCGCCGCCCCGGATGCCCTCCCCGAAGATGGCTTCGCGATCGATCAGGGTCTGCCACGGGCCAGGATGACGCCATCCATCGTAATTACCCTCGCGCCACCGCCGGTGCGGGACGTAGAAAACCACGATGCCTGCGCGGCGGGCGGCCTCGACGAGCGCGCGCAGATGCGTCAGCAAATCCACGGATTCGGCGACCTCCTTGACTTGGGGCCACAGCTTGCCGCCATCGCCGAGCAAGTCATTATAGGGATCGACGAGCAGCAGTCCGGTCCGATTCGCGGCATAATCGTCTAGTGCCAAGACTTTCTCCCAAACTCACATCGTATGTCGGTTTAGAGCATCAGCGGGACCTCGCCGATCATCCGCTGTGGTCATGGTTCCTAATGGTGCTCATGACATGGTTCCCCGTGCTCGTTCTCGTGGTCGGCAAAAATTGCGACGTCCGCGGCAGCCAAACTCGAATCGGACGGCGAGGGTATTGCTGCCCCTCTCGGCGCGCCCGGTGCTGGGATAATGTGGCGGGTCTCGCTGTCGCGAGAAATTAAGAGTTGTGAATTTCTGTCATGCGCGTTCAAGGCGGGCGCCGACCGCTTTAGTCGGTCGGGTCCCGCGATCTGTGTTTCGGCATCGAATCCGGCCCCCATCCCGAACGTAGGGGCCGGGTCATGCCTCGGGCGGTTGCCTCGCCGGCCCGGCGCCGAGGTCAGCCTATTGATAATTTAGCTTTAATATGATATTAGCATATCCCGATTGCTGATTCTATCGAAAGTTGCTTGCTGACGATGTATACACGTCAACGAGGCTGCCCGCCGGATTCCTCTGCTAATTCCCCTGCTACCTCTTATTTTCCGCTGCAAGCGGCGGAAAAATTCCGCTGCTCGCGAGCCCGGCCAAATCAAGCTAATTAATTGAATCTATGGAACTTTCCTGGTCCAGAGGCGGGGCTTTTCGCGGGCAGAAGACGATTTTCCCCTGCTGTCAGGGGAATGCCCCGCCGGCGCAAACCCCGCGCCGCTCGGCGGCGCGGGGTTTTGTCGTGCCGGCGAGAGATCAGCCGGCAGCTGTTCGGTTGGCCGCGAGCCTGGCGTCGACCAGCGCGACGGTCTGGTCGACGATGGCGTTGCGCATGCCGTATTGTGCCGCGATCGTCTGCACCAGCCGGTCCGTCCGCTCGATGTTGGGCGCCCCGGCAAACAGCGCGCGCGCGGCAGAGGATGGCCGGACGAGGTCCATTGCGGCGCTGGCGTATTTCTCGAACGGCACCAGATCGTTCGACGACGCTCCCATCTTCTCGCTCACGCCGCACACCCAGTCGTAGACCGAGCGCGACGCGGCGAGGTCGCTGTGCACAGCATCCTTGATGTCGATGGCACGGTCCGGCGTCACGCAACGGTAGTTGCCGGTCAGCAGCATCGCCCATTTGGCGAGCGGGACGAAGATCGAGTCGTGCACC
>DATEQL010000647.1:0-24478 GCA_035272665.1 Allostellaceae bacterium | reverse complement strand
TTTTGCTCCACACTGCCTTCAGACGCCACCTCGCGATGACGCCCTTGTGCTTCGCTAATCCTTCACCTCCATCAGGTTGGACAGGGGACTTCCACCCCCAAGCTATCGAGCATGCTGGGCACACGACTGAACGGCTTCGCGGCAGTATCGGCGGGAACCGTTGTCGTTAGCTCTTGCATTCCGCACGTTGCGCTTTCAACGCTGTTGCGTCGGCGTTGGCATGGGGCTTTTTGAGCTTGTTCTACCTAACGTTCTCCCGATCATCTTGTTTTCACGGTAACCCATTGACGCCACAGACCCCCGAAACGATTCAATGCCCATAAACTCAAAATTCGTGCCACTCACCCGACGGTTGGGATAAAGAGACGCCAACCTCGCCCGCACTGACCGGGCCCGGCTTAGTCCAATACATTTTTAGCGCACCGCCGCGCCCAGGCATCCCGGGATGTCCGGGCTCTGTTCGTGCGGCGCGACGCCGCGCTAAAAATGCTCTTCATTATGACAAATTATTTGAAGTATCCGAAAAGGCCTCACGTTAAAGATTAGGTGAAACACGAGGACGGGGCTGATTTGACGCCGCGAATATCGCATGTAGGAAACCTCTACTTGCCCGCGTGCAACACAAGATGTTGAGTGTGAGACCGTGAGGGGCACTCACCGGGTAGGACGCACCGCCCCTCTTGCCATGCCGTGCCGCGATAACTCGGCGATCCCGAGACAAACCGGGTCGCTGCTGTCCCAACGACTATCATCGGCTCTTGCCGGACCGAGACTCCCCGCCCTCGGGATTTTGGGCGAGGCCCTTGCTCCGGACGGCCACGCCATGCATCAGAGCGGCGCGCCGCCATTTCACGCCGCCCGAACCTCCTGGAGTATGCATTCGCGCCTGGCCGCATGGTCACAACTCTCGAAGGATGCCGAGCCTTTTCGCCATCACCGATAACGGCTCGGGCCGCGTGGGCTGCGGGCCGCGCGCCTGGGCTTGTTTATACATCTGCCACATCCAGTCCTGTGGCTCCTGGCCGCCACGCTTGAACCAGTCGAGCATCTGCGCCGTCGAGTCGACCTGGTCGTCGTGCTTGCCCTTTGGGAACACCGTCAGCTCGTGCAGATATTCGGCGAGCCACGCCGCCTCTTTGGGCAGATGCACAAAGCCGTTTTCGATCATCGCGGTCTGGGCGTGCATGCGCATGATCTTGTCCGACTGCGGCTGATAGCGGGTAACCGCGTGCAGCCCTTGCTCGATCAATTCCTGGATCAGCTGGGTGCCGGAGGCCTTGTCCTCGATCAACACGACATTTGCCTCGAATGCCGCGCATTGCTCGCAAACCGAGCGCTTCAATTCGGGATATTCCATGCGCCGGCGCAGTACGTGTAGCAGGTAAAGATCCTTGCCCTTGATGCCCCAGCTCGTGCAGACGCTGAAATCGCTGAGCTCGGAGGCCTTGTTGGCGGTGTCCCAGCTCTGCACGATCCGGTCGAACTTGTCCGGCCGCTCGTTTGCCGCGTAGCTGCGGAACCATGCCGCCTTGACCATGCCGCCGCCCTGCGGTGACGGCATCTGCTGGTACTGGCCGGCAAAATTGTATTCGCCGATCGTGCGACGGATCTGGTCGAGTATTACGAGCGGCTGGCGCTCCGGGTGCAATGCCTCGCCGCGCTGCCGAGTAAACACGTACTGGCCCAGCTCGCTGTCGAGCGCCCACATCTCGTCGTCCTCGGCGATCGCCGGGAAGCGCACAACGGCCCAATCCTCCTGCGCCATCACGTGGCCCGCGAGATCGTCCTCGTGCAGCCGGTGCATGATCACGATGATCGCCCCGCTCCGGGTGTCGTTCAGCCGGCTGTAAAGGGTGTGGTCGAACCAGTCGTTGGCCGCCTGGCGCTGGATTTGCGACAATGCCTCCTCGGGTTTTAGCGGATCGTCGATGATGATGATGTCGGCACCGCGCCCGGTCAGCACCCCGCCGACCGAGGTGGCGAGCCGGCAGCCCTGCGCCGTGGTCTCGAACTCGGACATTGCTTGCCGCTGCGCCGAAAGGCGGGTGGCAAAGAGCTGCCGGTACCAGTTGCTCGCGAGGATCTGCCGGCAATCGCGCGATAATTTGTCGGCGAGGTCCTGCGCATAGCTGACGCAGAGCAGCTGGGCGCTCGGGTCGTGGCCCAGGCACCAAGCCGGAAAGCAGACCGAGGCCAGATGCGACTTCAGATGGCGCGGCGGCATGTTGATGATCACGCGCCGGCTCCGGCCGGTGCGCACCGCCTCAAGCTTCGCCGCGATGATGTCATGGTACCAGCCCGCCGCGAACAGCGTGCGCGGGTTGAGCTCGCGGAAGCAATGCCGTGCGAAGCTCGCAAAATCGGCGCGCAGTAGCGCCGCATACTCGCTCGCATTATGGGTTTCAGCGGTCATCATTGCGGTTCGTCATTGCCGGTTCGATCCGGCGGGAATGCCCCTCACCCCAACCCTCTCCCAGCATTGCGGGGAGAGGGTTGGCCCGCGGAGCGGGAGAGCCTGCCCCGGACCTGATCCGGGGGTGAGGGGCAACGGGCGACGGATCTCAGCCGGCGTCATTAGCCAAGAACTGCGGGCCGGTGCTCTCGGTGTTTCCGACATCGGGTCCACTATCGAGACCACCCCGTCGCGCGGCCCACGGACAACCGGCGCTCATGTTGCGGCGCAGCCTCGTGATCAGCCCCTGCACGACCTCTTTATCGGTCGGGCTGAACGGGGATTTTGCCGCCGCTGCCGGCTCGGCCTTCTTTTCGACGTCGCGCAGCATGTCGATCAGCATCTTGGTGGCGCGCAGCTCGGCCGCGGCTGACTTGTTGACCAGCTGGGTGATCACCGCCTCGCGCTTGGTAATCTGCCGGCGCTTGCCGTTCTCGGTGACGGTCACCTTCTCGTTGAGTGCGGCGGCGAGCAACGCCGGCAGGTTCTTTGGCGTCCGGCCGCGCGGGTTGCCGGACTGGCCCTTTTTGAAACGGGTATGCTCGGGCGGCTTGCGGTAGTTGGCCGCGTATTCGCGTTGGGTCTCAGACATCTTGTCCTCGGGAAGTTTGCGCTTACATATCATCGTTTCAGCAAATTGTCAACAACTCAATATGATTGCCGCAAACGAAGCCCACCCTGCTCCCACCCTGATAAACCGATTCCGCCCCCTGCAGGATACCTTTGGGACCCCTGCTCGCGCGCGTCGCTACATGACCTCTAAGCGTTTGATCTGGCTTATTTTATGGCGCATAATCACAAGCAAAAGTCAGGGCGGAATCGATGATTCACCCTGTTATCCGGCTTTTGCAGGGGTCGAGGCAGCCTCTAATGTAGCGGTCGAAGATCGGCCATGATAAGCGGCGGGCGAGCCGCGCCAGGCAAGAAGGAGAGGAGAGCGGCCCGGCGATCGTGCCGGGCGCGCTATCGCCGATCCACGTCTCGCTCGAGCAGGATCACGCGGTCTATGTCGAGCCGAATTTATGGGTACACCACCGGCTCGCTTGAGCCCGTCTGTTGCGATCCCGCTCTCACCCGGGCTGCAACACGTGGATGACGCGACTTGCGATCCAGTCGCGGGTTTTGGCGGCGTAAGCCGCCATGTGCGGCGAGGTGGCGTGCACCCTCAGCGTCTCGGGGCTCTCCCATTTTTCAATAACAACAAAGGTGTCGGGCCCGAACCTGGCCTGAAAGCTCCCGATCCCCTCGGCATCGATCGCCGGGCCATATTCAATACAACCCTTCTCGGCATGCACCGAGGGCATATTGGCGCGGAATTCCTTGAGGATCGCTTCGCGCATGCCGGATTTGGCGGTGATGATGGCGACGACGTGGATCATTGCGTTCCCCTTTGGTCAGGCGATGCGTTCAAAGACGCTGTGATGGCGAGCGGTCGTGAGTGGGCGGATCTTCGTCGCCCAGTCGCCAAAGGCGCCGGCCTTCTCCCAGGCCGCACTCTTCAGCACGTCGGGCGAGTCGATGTCGTAGATCGTGAGGTACCGCTGCATACCGGGAACGGTCGAGTGCTCGAGCCGATAGCGTGCGGCCGAGCGCACGCCGGGCACCTTCGAGAGCATCGGAAAGTGCTCGGTGTCATAGACGCGGTTGAACTCGGCCTCGTGTTCAGCGGGGATGTCGAGCTGGACGACAAAGATGTGGCTCATGAAGTCGTTCCTCGCGGGTCAGGCGATCTTGCGGAAGACGCTGTGCTGGCGGTTGGTCGTGTGCGGACGTATCTTGGGCTTCCACTCGCCGAGATCGGAGGCCTCCTGCCAGGCAGGGCGGTTGATGATCTCGGCCGAGTCGACCTCGTAAATCGCCAGATAGCGCGGCATTGTAGGGATCGTCGAATGCTCGAGCCGATAGCGCGCGCAGGACCGCACGCCGGGGACCTTGAGGATCGTCGGCACGTGATCCTCGTCATAGATGCGGTTGAATTCCGCTTCGAGATGCTGCGGGATGTCCATTTGCACGACATAGACATATGACAAGACGGGGTTCCTCCCTGATCGGGTTTCGGCGATCAGAAGATTACGTGAAACCCGATAGGACCTCGACAGAATTTGCTGCCGCTCGCGCGTAATTTGAGGCCGCAATCACGCAATCGGCGAATCGCGATCGCGCGCGATCGGATTTATCTGCGCCGCGTCCTCTTGCAGTGCTGATGCAACCACGCGGCATGGGGGTCGTCGAGCTGATCGAGCGCCTCGAGCACGGGCCGCGTCAGATCGGGCATCGCCCGAGCGGCCCGGCCGAAAGCGACGATGACCTCTTCATCGGCGATCGGCGTCAGTGCCTCGATCACCTCGGCGGAGGGCTGAGTGCGGAGCAGCGCGATCAGGCGCGGCCGCGCCTCGGGGCGGCCGATGCGGCCGAGCGCAATGGCGGCGGCCGCGGCGACCTGGTGATGGAGGTCGTCGAGGAGCTCGATCAGCGGCCCAAGCTGCGGTACGGCCAAACGAACGCACCGGCATGCGCCGGCGCGGACCGAGGGAGCGGCATCGCGCAGCAGTTCAGCCAGACGGGAATGCGGCAGAGGTGCCCCCAGCGCGGCGGCAGCGCTCAGCGCGGTGGCCAAGGTGGGGCCTTGCACGATCCGATCGGCGACCAGCCGAGTAACGACGCGCCGCGCCTCCGCGCCGCCGATCGCCATCAGTGCCTGTAGCGCCGACGCCTGCTCGGGGACCACCCTGTCGCGGCCGAACCCGACGAGTCGCCGGCATAGCCTTCGAGTGCAGGGATCGCCGCGACGAGACGGCGGCATCCGGCCTCGGCGGCCAAGCTCGGCGCCGTCGCCAGCCTCGCATCCGGAAGTGCGGCGATCAGCGCCGCGTCCGCCAGTTCGGCGGCGCGGAGCGGAGGCTGCGCGCCGCGGCTGTCCGGTTCGATGCCGATTGGATCGGCGGCGAAAAGATCGAGCTGTTGCCCTGCCATTACTTGATGACCGCGCGGTCAGGCGCGCTGCTCGGCCGGGAGCTGCAGGCGATAGCCGACGCCGAGCTCGGTCAGGATATGGGTCGGCCGGGTCGGGTCGGGTTCGAGCTTGTGGCGCAACCCGCGGATGAACACTCTCAGATACTGCACCTCGTCGGCTTGCGCCGGACCCCAGACCTCGCGCAGCAGATGGCGGTGGGTCAAGACCTTGCCGGCATGCATGACGAGATGCCGCAACAGGTCGAATTCCTTGGGCGACAATTTGACCTCATGGCCACCGCGGGTGACGTGGCGGCGCACCAGATCGACCGAGAGATCGCCCGATACGAACATCGGCTGCTCGCCTTGCGCCTGAAAGGCATGACGCAGTGCAGCGCGCAACCGCGCCATCAGCTCGGCCATGCCGAAAGGCTTGCCGACATAGTCGTCAGCGCCGAGGTCGAGCGCCTCGACCTTGGAACGCTCGTCGTGGCGCGCCGACAGCACGAGGATCGGCACCGTCGAGGTCTTTCGTATCTCACCGATCAGCTCGAGCCCGCTCCTATCCGGGAGGCCGAGATCGAGGATCACCAGATCGGGCTTCTCGGCCACCAGCGAGCGCTGGGCACCAGCGGCATCCTCCGCCTCGACGATCCGGTAGCCGGAAGCGGCGAGGCTGGTACGCAAAAAGCGGCGTATCGGCGGCTCGTCGTCGACGACAAGGACGGTCGGCGGCTTAGCCATGCGCCAGGGCCGGCTCCCGCTTCGCGGCAATCTCCGGCACCACCGGCATCCGGATCGTCAATACCGCACCCGAGCGGTCGCGGCGGTTGCGCGCGACGATCCAGCCACCGAGCGCTTCGACAAAGCCGCGGCAGATCGCCAGGCCCAGCCCGGTACCGGCACGCCGACGATCCTGCGCGTGCACCCGATAGAACTTGTCGAAGATGCGCTCGAAATCGGCAGGCGGGATCCCGGGACCCTCGTCGACGACCTCGATCTCGACCAGCTCGCCATCGCGGGTCGCCCGGATGTCGATGCGGCTGTCGGCGGGCGAATATTTGGCCGCGTTGTCGAGAAGGTTGAACAGAACCTGCTCGAACAGCACGGCATCGAGGCGCAACATCGGCAGACCCGACTCGATGGCAACTTCGACTCGGTGTCCGGCGAGGACATTACCAGCCCGCTGCAGGGCCGAGCCGACGATCTCGGCGACATCGATCAATTCCAACTTCAATTCGATCGCACCGGATTCAAGGCGGGTCATGTCCAGCAGATTGGAGACGAAACGGTTCAAGCGCTCGGCTTCCTCCTGCAAGGTTGTCAGCATTTCCTCGCGTTCGGCCGCGCCGTATCTCTCCGGAAAGCTGCGCAGGCTCGACACGGTACCGAGGATCGAGGCAAGCGGCGTCCTCAGATCGTGCGAGATCGAGGTCAACAGCGCGCCGCGCAACCGCTCGGTCTCGGTCAACACCCG
This sequence comes from Allostellaceae bacterium, assembly GCA_035272665.1. Lineage (GTDB taxonomy): Bacteria > Pseudomonadota > Alphaproteobacteria > ATCC43930 > CGMCC-115725 > AP-15. Next base: position 17,597 of record DATEQL010000647.1, on the reverse strand, counting down.
CGCCTCGTCGAGCCCCGTGGCGAGTTCGATCCGCTCGATCGCAACCGCCGCCTGGTCGCACAGCGCGTCGAGCAGCCTTCGCTCGTCGGTGGTCAGCAACGGACCGGGCGCATCGCGGTCGATGCCGAGCACGCCGACCGGGCCGCTGCCGGTGCGCAATGGCAGGAAGAGGCGTTTGCCACCGGGCAATGTGTCGGCGCCGCGTCCGGCCGCGCGGTTGTGATCCCAGCTCCACCGGGCGGCCGCCATATCGGCATCGTCGAGCTGGTCCTCGGGCGGATAGCCCGACGCGACCTCGATGCCCTCGCGATCCTTGACCGGCATCAACAAGACGCTACGGACATTCAGCATCGAAGAAATCTGATAGGCCGTGGCCCACAACAGGTCGTCGAGCGCGCCGATCGCAGCCACTTTGCGGCTGAAAGCATAAAGTTCGCCCGTGGTCTTGGCCCGCGACCGCGCGTTCAAAATTTGGCCGCGCGTCCGCGCCGTCAGATTGCTGACGATGACGGCCACGACCAGAAAAAAGAACAACGCAACGCCATTCTCGGGGTCGGCGATCGAGAAGGTGTAGAGCGGGGGAAGGAAAAAGAAGTTGTAGGCGAGCACACTGAGAAAACAGGCGAATAGCGATGGCAGCAGGCCCCAGGCGATGGCCGAGGCGAGCACCGCGGTCAGAAAGACCAGCGAGATGCTCTGGACTGCGATGAAATGTTTGAGCAAGAGGCCGATGCCAAGGGCGACGGCGACTGCGCCGGCGCTGCCGAGATAGCCCTCGATTCCGATCGGTTCCACCGTGGGACGGGTCTGGACCGATTTGGGGGGAACGGATTCGCTGTCATCGGGTGAAATGACGTGAACGCTGATCTGGCCGGTCTTGCGCACGAGCTCGTGCACGACGGAGCCATGCACCATCTCAAACCAGCGCGAGCGGCTCGACTTGCCGATAACGATCTGGGTGATGTTGTTTGCCGTCGCGTAGGCGACCACCTCTTCGGAGATATTGCGGCCTGGGATCGTAATCGTCGAAGCACCGAGCCGCTCGGCGAGCCTCAAGAAATCTGCGATGCGGTCGCGCTCGGCATCGCTCAGGCGCTGGGTCCGCGCAGTCTCGACATAGATTGCCGTCCACGGCATCTGCAAGCGATCCGCCACACGCCTGGCATAGCGGATCAGCCCCGCCGTATTCGGCGCCTCGCTGATGCAGACGAGCACCCGCTCTCCAGCCGCCCAAGGCCCTGCAATCGCATGTGCCCGCATATGCGACAATAACTGCTCGTCGACACGCTGCGCAGTGCGGCGCAGCGCCAGCTCGCGCAATGCGGTCAGGTTGCCCTGCGAGAAGAAATGACGAACCGCGCGCTCGGCCTGCTGCGGGACATAAACCTTGCCCTCGTGCAGCCGCTTGATCAGGTCCTCGGGGGAGAGATCGACGACCTCGATATCGTCCGCCTGGTCGAGAACGCCGTCGGGCACGGTCTCCCGCACGCGGATCCGCGTGATCTTGGCAATGACGTCGTTGAGGCTCTCGACATGCTGGATATTGAGTGTGGCAAAAACATCGATGCCGGCGGCGATGATCTCCTCGACATCGAGATAGCGCTTGGGGTGCCGGCCGCCGGGCGCGTTGGTGTGGGCAAGCTCGTCGACCAGCACGAGCTTAGGGCGGCGCTTCAGAATCGCGTCGAGATCCATTTCGGCCAAAAGGTGACCCTTGTAATCGACCTGCTGCCGCGGGACCACTTCGAGACCTTCCAGCAAGGCCTCGGTCTCGCGCCTCCCGTGGGGCTCGACGACGCCGACGACGACATCGACCCCTTCGCGCCGCTTGGCCTGGGCCGACAGCAGCATCTCGTAGGTCTTGCCGACACCCGGCGCGGCGCCGAGAAAAATCTTTAGCCGTCCGCGGCCTTCCTGTTTGGCCGCCTCGAGCAAGGCCTCCGGGGATGGTCTTCCTTCGCGTTCCGCCATCGGATTAATATAACCGATCCCGATCGGTTTGGCACATCTGGGTCGTACATCAGTTTGCAGTCGCCGTTGATGCGCTCGACTTCGTGCGCGCGGCAATCATCCGGCAGCGGCTCGGGAGCAAGGGGCCGGCGAGAATCCGCTTCGATTCAGCTCCCCTATGAAGGCCGGCCCGCCCGGTCGATACTTACCGAGCCGGCCCCTAAGATGCCACCTGCTGCAATAATAAGTTGTGTCAGCGATCGGCAGTCCTTGCGTCTGCAGCCAATCTACAGCAAAATTTCTTCTCCAGGTTGAAACGCCGGTCCTCCCCTGTGGCCGGCGGGATTGCTCTTCTTTTCGAAGGGCCATCCTCGCGCTCAGCCTGGGCGGTTTTGATGAAAGCCGATCAGCCATCCGCACCTTCGCCCAGCCGCGGCTCCGTCCCCGCAGCCCTATCGCCGGGAAGTCTGCAATATGAATTAGGCAATTTTAAGACCGTGGTTTTCGCAATAAAGAGCCTTTCACGTTCGCGTTGGCGAGCCTAGATGGCTGGCCGGCCGATATTAGCGAGAAAGACGGGACGTTCCCCCTTTAGTCGAAAGCAAGAGCGCGGCAATTTCTCGACCCCGTCTCGCCCGGCGTATCTGGTGACCAAACCGGTTGGGTCTGCATTGTCGCGAATCGCAGCGACTTTCATTGACTTCGAGAACGGCGAACTCCAGGATTTTTCTACAGGAACGCCGGGAAGCGAAACGCCATGGGCCTCACCTTTCTCATGCTGGCTCTGCTCTTGGGCTGCTATGCCCTCTGCGCGGCACTGGTTTTGTTTGCAGAATATGTGATTCGCCCGCGCCGCCCGGAGCCTGCGGACGCTGCCGATTTGCCTCAGGCTGACACCTTGCAGCAGGCCGGCATGCAGTAAGTTTCGGCGTTGCCCGCCCGATCTTCGCCCGGTGACCGGGGAGTAAGCATGGCCCTTGACGTTCTTCTGGTGCTGCTGGTCCTTCTGATAATCTACCTCTTCTACGCCGTGATTAATCCTGAGCGGTTCTAGACAGGCGTCGATCACACGAGCATGCAAGATGCCTCCATGAACGTGCCATCTTGGATGCAGATCGGGATCACGCTGCTTATCGTCTTTCTGCTGAGCATTCCGGCTGGCCGCTACCTTTGCGCCGTCGTCACCGAGCGACGAACGCTGCTCGATCCGGTCTTCGATCGGATCGACGATGCGATCTATCTGCTGATTGGCCGGCAGGCCACCAGGGTGCCGATGAATTGGCGGGCCTACACCTTCCGCATGCTCGCCACCAATCTAGTGATGGCGATCATCATCTACCTGATCCTCGTCTTGCAGGACCGCCTTCCGCTCAATCCGAAGAATTTCCCCGCAATGGAGCCGGTGCTCGCTTTCAACACCGCAATCAGCTTCATTACGAATACCGATTGGCAGGGGTACGGCGGCGAGACGACATTGTCCAACTTCAGCCAGATGGCGGCGATCACCTTCCCGATGTTCACCTCGGCCGCAACCGGTTTCGTCGTGGCGATGGCCTTCATCCGGGCTTTCATCGTCAAAGACTGCGGCGCCAATCTCGGCAATTTCTATCGGGACCTCGTCCGCTTCACGACGCGCGTGCTCGTGCCGATCAGCTTCGTGCTGTCATTGTTCATGATTTGGCAGGGTTCGCCGCAGACCCTCGATGCCGAGGTAATCGCTCACCCGATCCCAGGCGGCGAGCAGGCGATCTCGATGGGCCCCGTCGCCGCGCTCGAAACCATCAAACACGTCGGCACCAATGGCGGCGGCTTTTTCAATGCCAACGCCGCCCACCCCTACGAGAACCCGACGCCGCTGACCAGCTTGCTGCTGGCCGTTTCGATGGCTTTGCTGCCGAGTGCCCTTGTCATTTGTTTTGGAGAGATGATCGGTAATCGCCGACAGGCCTGGGTGCTCTACGGAGTCATGGCCGCGATGGTGGTTATGTTCGCGCCGACAGCGGCGCTATTCGAACAGAGCGGCACGCCGTTCCTGGCGCAGGATGGGATCGAGCTGCAGGCTGGCGCCGGTCAGCCGGGCGGCAACATGGAAGGCAAGGAAACCCGCTTCGGTATCGCCGGCAGCAGCCTGTTCGCTGTCGTCACCACGTCCTTCACCACCGGCAGCGTCAACGCGATGCATGACAGCTTCACGCCAATCGGTGCATTGCCCGCCTTCATGGGCATGATGCTGCAATGCGCCTTTGGCGGGAAGGGAGTGGGGTTCCTCGCAGCCCTCGTCTATGGGTTGATCGCCGTGTTCATTGCCGGGCTGATGGTGGGCCGCACACCCGAATTTCTCGGCAAGAAGATCGAGCGGCCGGAAATCATTCTGGTGTCACTGGCGCTCCTAATTCACCCGCTGGTCATCCTGCCGCCCTCATCCTGGTCGATGATTGCCTCCTATGGGCTTTCATCGCTCGGCAATGCCGGTCCACACGGCTATTCGGAGGTTCTCTACAACTTCACCACGGCGGCAGCGAACAACGGGTCGGCTTTCGCCGGGCTCAACGGCAACACCCCATGGTACAATTTGGCGATCGGCTTCGTGATCCTGCTCGGGCGGTATCCGCCGATCATCTTTATGATGGCCGTGGCCGGCTCAATTGCGGCAAAGCAGACGGTCCCGACCACAGTTGGCACATTGCGCACCGATACGGTGAAGTTTGGCGTTTTCTGGCTCGGCGTCATTCTCCTCGTCGGAGCCCTGACCTTCTTCCCGGCGCTGGTTCTGGGCCCGGTCGCCGAATCCGGAGCCATGAAGCATCACCTGACTTTCTCGCCAGGACCATGATCGCGGGATTGGAGCAATCGACTGCGCGAGGGGGCGAGCGAGGGTCGGTACGCGAAATCTACCGGGCTGAGCTGGTCTGGCGGGCGCTTCTCGACTCGCTCTGGAAGTTCGATCCGCGCGTGCAGATCCGCAATCCGGTGATGTTCGTCGTGTGGCTGGGTGCCTGGGTTACCACCTGCCTGACCGTAGATCCAACGCTGTTCGGGCCGTCCAGCGCCTCGCGGGCCTACAACGCGGCGGTCACCGCCATCTTGGTCCTGACGGTGTGGTTTGCCAACCTGGCGGAAGCGTTGGCGGAAGGCCGGGGCAAAGCGCATGCCGATGCGCTGCGCCAGACCAGAAGGGAACTCGTCGCCCGGCGCGTGATGGAGTCGGACGAGATCGAGACTGTTCGACCGGCCGATCTTCGCAAGGGCGACCTGGTCCGGGTCGAGCGGAACGAAACCATTCCGACCGATGGCGAAGTCGTCGAGGGCGTCGCTTTTGTCAACGAGTCCGCGATCACCGGCGAATCGGCGCCGGTGCTGAAGGAGCCGGGGACCGACGTGTTCTCGACGGTAACGGCAGGCACCGTGGTGATCTCGGACAGGTTGTTGATCCGTGCTACCGCGGACCCCGGCGAGAGCTTTCTCGACCGCATGATCCACCTCGTCGAAGGAGCGCACCGCCAGAAGACACCAAATGAAATCGCGTTGACCGTTCTGCTTGCCGTCCTGACCTTGATCTTCGTCATTGTCGTCGCGGCGATGGCTCCGGTCGCCGTCTATCTGGACGCCCGGATCCAGGTCGCGGACCTGATCGCGCTTCTTGTCTGCCTAATACCGACCACGATTGGTGCGCTGCTATCCGCGATCGGTATTGCTGCAATCGACCGGACGGTCCGCTTCAATGTTCTGGCTATGTCGGGAAGAGCGGTCGAGGCGGCCGGCGACGTCCAGACGCTGATCCTCGACAAGACCGGCACGATCACGGTCGGCGACCGGCAGGCAACCCAGTTCATCCCCTTGGCCAATTGGACAAGGAGGGATGTCGCAAGAGCGGCCTATCTCGCCTCGTTGTTCGACACCACCCCGGAAGGCCGCTCGATCGTCGCGTTTGCCGAGGAGCAAGGTGGCAAACCCGAGGGTGGTTTGGACGGGGCACGAGGCCTCGACTTTTCCGCCGAAACGGGCATGTCGGGGACCGACATGCCCGACGGCCGGATCATCCGCAAGGGTGCGGTAAGCGCGATCATCCAGCATGTGGCCGAACATTTCGGGACGCCCGAGCCGGACGGTGTTCGGGCGGCTGCTGACGAGGTCGCGAGAATGGGGGCGACGCCTCTCGCCGTGTCTGTGGATGGTGCGATTCTTGGCGTTCTCGCGTTGTCGGACGTGATCAAGCCGGGCATTCGCGAGCGGGTAGCGCGGTTGCGGGCGATGGGCATCCGCACGGTAATGGTGACCGGGGACAACCCTATCACCGCACACGCAATTACCGCGGAGGCCGGTCTCGACGATTTCGTGGCTGAGGCAAAACCCGAAGACAAGCTCCGTCTCATCAGGCGAGAGCAGGCCGCGGGGCGCCTCGTCGCGATGACCGGGGACGGCACCAACGATGCCCCGGCTCTCGCCCAGGCCGATGTCGGGGTGGCGATGCATTCGGGTACGAGCGCAGCCAAAGAAGCTGCAAATCTGATCGACCTCGATTCGGACCCGACAAAGCTCATCGACCTGGTCGCCATTGGCAAGCAGATGCTGATCACGCGCGGCGCACTCACGACTTTTTCTGTCGCCAACGACGTGTCCAAATACTTCGCGATGATCCCGGCGATGTTCTTTCTCGCATTGCCCGGTCTCTCCGACCTCAATTTGATGCGGCTGGCGACACCGCAGAGCGCGATCCTTTCCGCACTGATCTTCAACGCGGTGATCATCCTGCTGCTGATCCCGCTTGCATTACGCGGCGTGCGGTTTCGCCCGATCAGCGCCGAGGAAACCTTCTACCGCAACCTCTTGGTCTACGGCTTAGGTGGCCTTGCAGCGCCGTTCATCGGCATCAAGCTGATCGATCTCGGCCTCTCCGCGGTACTCTGAGGAGAGCCGGTATGTTCGAGGTCCTGGTTCCGGCGCTGCGCGCATCCCTGCTCCTGTGGGCTTTGTTGGGTCTCGTCTATCCGCTCGCAGTGACCGGGCTCGCCCAGATCCTGTTTCCGGACGCGGCCAATGGCAGTCTAATCCGGAGCGCGGACGGCACGGTTATCGGTTCGCGCTTGATTGGGCAGCAATGGACCGGCCCGGAATGGTTTCACGGCCGGCCGTCGGCAACGACGGGCAGCGATCCAACCGATCCGACTAAGACGATCGCGGCCCCCTACAATGCTGCGAACTCGGGCGGATCGAATCTAGGACCGACCAGCAGTATCCTGATCGAGCGCCTGGCAGCGGACCGCAAGTCCCTGGATCAAACCGAACCCGAGCTTGCCGGCAAGCCGATCCCCGCCGACATGCTGACGACATCGGGCTCCGGACTCGACCCGGATATCAGCCCGGCTTATGCAGCGTTGCAAGTTCCCCGGGTGGCAGCGGCGCGCGGCGTCCCGGAGGAGCGCATCGCTGCGGTGTTAGTCCGGCATATCGCCGGGCGCACTTTCGGCATCTTCGGCGAACCCCGGGTGAACGTGTTGCAGCTCAATCTGGACCTGCAGCACGCCTACCCTGCGGAGCCCAAGCATTGAGCGCCGGTACGCCCCGGCGGTCAGGCTGATCTTTTATCGACAACCAGGTCGGCGAGAGCCGTTCCCAAATTATGCCGGCTTGCATAGCGGCGCAGCATCTTGAGCACTGTCGATTTTGGGACGGGTGTTCTCGCTCGCAGCTTCGTCAAGACCTTTGGATCGGCTTTCAATGCCCGACCCGCCTCGGCATCGCTCGCATAATGCTGGGAAACCAGGTCACCCCATTGCGGGCAAACAAACCAGGCTCGGTCCTTTTTCTTGCTCATGGCCGCGGACCGCCCGGCGCGTCCTCGAGAATGCGCGCAGAGATTCCCCAATCGCGAAGACATTCGACCGCGATCTCGGCCTCCTCGCGTGGTATTTGGCGAACCCGCGCCCCGCTGGTCACGCTGCGCTGAACCTTGAGACCCAGAGCCTCGGCGGCCGCTTGGGCATTGGCAGGAATGGCAAGGTCGACGAGATCGGCCATGCGAATCTCCACGTCTCGGATTTGGTCAGAGAATTTCGGGGCGCGACTCTGTCGCGCCCACGCGGCCATATATCGAGACATCGGCATAAAGAATCCATATGGATCGGAGTGGAAATTTGCGAATTCGGGCCGCTCGGCCCGAACTCGTGTCAGTAGTTGACCGAGCCTAGTTCAGTGCAGTTGGTCGAGGGCCAGATTGAGCTCGAGCACGTTGACCCGTTTCTCGCCGAGGATGCCGAGAAACCGGTCTTGGGTCATATCGGCGACAAGGGCGCGGACCTTGTCGGGCGAGAGGTTGCGCGCCTTCGCTACTCGCGGCACCTGGAACTCAGCGGCGGCCGGGGTGATGTCGGGGTCGAGACCACTTCCCGATGTGGTGACGAGGTCGACCGGGATCGGTGTCGCCGGGTTCTCGGCCTTGAGCTTTTCGGCATCGTCCTTCACCCGGTCGATCAGCGGCTGGCTCGTCGGCCCAAGGTTCGAGCCACCGGAATTGTCCGCGGCATAAGGCGCGGGGACCGTTTTAGTCGGATCGTTCGGGTCGGGCTCGGTCGTCGCCGAGGGGCGGCCGTGAAAATACTTGTCGTCCGTAAAGTTCTGGCCGATCAACTCGGACCCGATCACCGCGCCATCCTTCTCGATCAGGCTGCCATTGGCCTGACGAGGAAAGAGAAGCTGCGCAAGCCCGGTCATGCCGAGCGGATAGATGATCCCGGTTATCACCGTCATGACGACGATCATCATGATGGCCGGACGGATTTGTCGCAGCATGGATGGTATTCCTCAGGCAAGACCAATGGCGGTGACAGCGAGATCGATCAGCTTGATGCCGATGAACGGCACGATGATGCCGCCGAGGCCATAGATCAGAAGGTTGCGGCGCAAGATGCTCGCTGCACCGGTCGGGCGATATTGCACGCCCCGCAGCGCCAGCGGGATCAACACGATGATGATTAGTGCGTTGAAAATGATCGCGGCGAGGATGGCGCTCTCAGGGCTATGCAGGCCCATGATGTTGAGCACTGCAAGCTGCGGATAGAACGCGGCAAACATCGCTGGGATGATCGCGAAGTATTTCGCAACGTCGTTGGCAATCGAAAAGGTGGTCAGCGCACCGCGGGTGATCAGCAGTTGCTTGCCGATCTCGACGATCTCGATCAGCTTGGTGGGGTCGCTGTCGAGATCGACCATGTTGCCGGCTTCGCGCGCCGCCATGGTCCCGGTGTTCATCGCGACGCCAACATCCGATTGCGCCAGCGCCGGCGCGTCGTTAGTGCCGTCCCCGCACATCGCAACGAGCTTGCCTTTGGCCTGCTCCTCGCGGATCAGCTTGAGCTTTTCCTCTGGTGTCGCCTGGGCGAGGAAGTCGTCGACCCCCGATTCGGCAGCGATCGCGGCTGCGGTCAATGGGTTGTCGCCGGTAATCATGACCGTGCGGATACCCATTTGCCGCAACTCGGCAAAGCGCTCGCGGATGCCGCCCTTGACGATGTCTTTGAGGTGGACCACGCCCAGCAGCCGATCGTCCTTGGCGACGGCGAGCGGCGTGCCGCCCTCTCTTGCGATCCGCTCGGCGATGACGGTCACCTGGCGTACCGCGTCCGAGACTGGCGCCGCGCGCAATATCGCCTGAGCGCCGGCGGCAGCGCCGCGCCACAGCGGCCCGGTGGTCCCGCCTTCGGCGAACGCAACGATCGCGTCGACCGCCCCCTTGCGAATCGAAGACCCTTCGACATCGATGCCGCTCATTCGGGTCTGCGCCGAGAACGGAACAAAGCTAGCGTTGAGCGGCGCCATCTCGCGCCCGCGCAACCCATATTTTTCCTTGGCCAGCACGACGATCGAGCGGCCCTCCGGGGTCTCGTCGGAAAGCGAGGCGAGCTGCGCCGCATCGGCAAGCTCGGCCTCGTCAACGCCGGGGAGTGCCAGGAACTCGGTCGCCTGGCGATTGCCGAGGGTGATCGTGCCGGTCTTATCAAGCAGCAGGGTGTCGACGTCGCCCGCCGCCTCGACCGCGCGGCCCGACATGGCGAGCACGTTGAAGCGCACGAGCCGGTCCATGCCGGCGATGCCGATCGCCGACAACAGCGCGCCGATCGTCGTCGGGATTAGGCAGACGAAGAGCGCGATCAGGACGACGACCGAGACGGCACCTGCCGCGTAAGATGCAAAGCTCGGGATCGTGACGGTGGCGAAGACGAAGATCAGCGTCATGCCGGCGAGCAGGATGTTGAGCGCGATCTCGTTCGGTGTCTTCTGCCGCACTGCGCCTTCGACGAGCGCGATCATGCGGTCGAGAAACGTCGAGCCCTGTGCCGCGGTGATCCGCACCCTGAGCCAGTCCGAGGTCACGCGCGTGCCGCCGGTGACTGCCGAACGGTCGCCGCCGCTCTCGCGGATGACCGGAGCCGATTCGCCGGTGATCGCCGACTCGTCGACCGAGGCGACACCCTCGATCACTTCGCCATCGCTGGGGATGAAATCCCCCGCTTCGACGAGCACAAGATCTCCCTGCTTGAGCGCGGTGGCGTCGACGAGATCGAAGTTGCGCGAATTGGCGGCCTGCAGATGCTTGGCCTTGGTCTCGGTTCGGGTCCGGCGCAGCGCGTCGGCCTGGGCCTTGCCGCGCCCCTCCGCGACCGCCTCCGCGAAGTTGGCGAAGAGCACGGTGAACCACAGCCACACCGTTATCTGCCCCGAGAACAGCGCGTTGGTGCCGACCACCGTGCCGGCGCCGGCGATCAGGTCGCGCACGAAAAAGATCGTCGTCAGCACCGACACGATCTCGACGCAGAACATGACCGGGTTCTTGACCAAGGTGCGCGGATCGAGCTTGCGGAACGAGGCCCAGATTGCCGGCACGATCAGCGAGCGATCGAGGATCGCAAGCGGCCGCACGTGACGCCTGACGAGCTCGGTCGGCGGCGTCCCGAAAGTCGGGGAGATGTCGGTCATAGTCAATTTCCTCTTTACCCGTCACCCCCGAGAAAGCGGGGGTCCAGGCCCTGTCCCTGCCTTGAACAGGGGGCAACCGTGAAGCTCTCGGTTTCCTGGATGCCCGCTTTCGCGCGAATGACGATTAAACTTGCCATTTTGTCCTGGGGCCTCACGGCGCCGGGAAGAGCTTGCCCTGGTTCATCGCGACCTGCTCGACGGCCGGCCCGAGCGATACCGCCGGGAAATAAGTTAAGCCGCCCATGATCAGGATGACACCCATCAATAGGCCGACGAACAGCGGGCGATTGGTTGGGAAGGTACCAGCCGATGGGGCGAGCAGCTTCTTCTCGGCAAGCGATCCTGAAACTGCCAGCAGCGGGATGACGAAGATGAACCGCCCTATCAGCATCGCACCCGCGATGGTCGTGTTGTAGAAGAGCGTGTTGGCCGAAAGCCCGGCGAAAGCGCTGCCGTTGTTGCCGGTGCCCTCGGTGTAGGCGTAAAGGATTTCCGTGAAACCGTGCGGCCCGCCATTGGCGATGCCCGCGAGCCCCGCCGGCACGACCGTCGCCAGCGCAGTCCAGCCGAGGATCGACAATGGCAGGCTCAACAGCGCCAGGATGGTCATTTTGACCTCCTTCGCCTCGAGCTTCTTACCGAGATATTCGGGAGTACGTCCGACCATCAGCCCGGCGACAAACATAGCGACGATGGCAAAGGCGAGTATACCATAGAGACCGGAACCGACGCCGCCGAAGATCACCTCGCCGAGCTGCATGTTGACGAGTGGCACCATCCCGCCAACCGGGAGGTAGCTGTCATGCATCGAGTTGACCGCACCGCATGAGGTGTCGGTGGTCACCGTGGCGTATAGGGCCGAGAGGGCGGGGCCGAACCGCACTTCCTTGCCTTCCATATTGCCGCCAGGCTGGACCGAGCTCGGCGCGGAATCGACGTTGAACGCGTCAAGGGCGGGATTGCCGTGCGCTTCCGACCAGTAGGCGGTCGTTACGCCGGCGAGGAACAGCAAGCCCATCGCCGCGAAGATCGCCCAGCCCTGGCGCTCGTCATGAACCATGCGGCCCAAGACGTTGGTCAGCGCCGCGCCGATCGAGAAGATCGAAATCAGCTGGATCAGATTGGTCAGCGCGTTAGGGTTCTCGTACGGATGGGCCGAATTGGCGTTGAGGAACCCGCCGCCGTTTGTGCCGAGGATCTTGATCGCCTCCTGCGAGGCCATCGGGCCTTGTGCGATCGTCTGCTTGGCGCCCTCGATGGTCGTCGCGTCGACGTAGGGGCCGAGGTTTTGCGGCATACCTTGCCAGACATAGAACAGAGCAATGACGACCGATAGCGGCAGCAGCACATACAGGGTCGTGCGGGTCAGATCGACCCAGAAATTGCCGATCGCCTTGGCCTCGCGCCGGGTGAACCCGCGGATTAGCGCCAGCGCCAGCGCGATGCCGGTCGCCGCGGAGAGGAAATTGTGCACCGTCAGTCCCGCCATTTGGACGAGGTAGCCCATCGTCGTTTCCGGCACGTAGGACTGCCAGTTCGTGTTGGTGATAAAGCTGACCGAGGTGTTGAGGGCGCTGCTCGGCTCGACGCCGGTCTGACCTTGCGGGTTGAACGGCAGGTACCACTGCAGCCGCTGTAGCGCATAGAGGGTCACGAAACCGACGACGCTGAAGAACAGCAACGCGACGGCATAGGTAAGCCAGTGCTGCTCCTCCTTCTCGTCAACGCCGCAGCACCAGTAGACGGCGCGTTCGACCGGCCGCAGAACCGGGCTGAGAAAGGTGCGCTCGCCGGCGAAGACGCGCGTCATGTAACCGCCGAGGGGCCGAGTGATCAGGATCACAATCACGCTGAAGAGCGCGATCTGCACCCATCCGACAATAGTCATCGAAGGCTCCTAGAACCGCTCGGGGTTGATCAGCGCGTAGACGAGGTAGACCATGATCACGATGGTCGCGATCGAGCCGAGGATGTAGTCGAACAGCATGGCCTTCTCACATTCTTTCGCAGGCGAGCACATAGAGCACAGCGGCGACGAAGAAGCCGACGCCGAGCGCGATCATCGCGACATCAAGCATGGCGATTACCTTGATCGAAATTCACAGTTGCGAGCAGGCAGCCCGCGCGAGGACCGCCGACGCCAAAGCGAGGAATCCCGCAAACCCGATAGCATGACTGCTCACCCACGAGTTTAGCCCTCTTCCGAGGTGCCTGCCGCACCGGGTCCGAGTCGGCATTATCTGACGCGCATCAAATGCACGCCCGGACATTAAGATTCGAGACGCATCGATGATCTCGGGCATAAGCAAACCATAAAGATCCTGCTGCGGATTGATCTTGTACCGCTGCAGCGAGTCGAAGGAATTTAACTCAGATCAACCTCGACCAACGTTTGGTGGCGATAAGGGGCTGCCGACAGGGGGTAATGGTCAAGGAGCCGGATAGTGGATACCCCGGTTCATCGCCACCTGCTCGGTGACGGGTCCGAGCGACACGGCGGGAAAATAGGCGAGGCCGCCCATGATCAGCACGACGCCGACCAGCAATCCCACAAATTGTGGACTGTGCGTCGGAACCGCCCCGGCCGACGGGGGGACGCGCTTCTTCCGCGCCAGCGAGCCGGCAACCGCCAGCAGGGGGATCACATAGATGAACCGTCCGATCAGCATCGCCGCGGCGAGAACCATATTGTAGAACAGTGTATTGGTGGAGAGCCCGACAAACGAACTGCCGTTGTTGCCGGTGGCCGACGCGTAGGCGTAGAGGATCTCACTGAACCCGTGCGGGCCGGAGTTGGCGATACCCGCCAACCCTTGTGGCATCGCGGCCGTGAGCGCCGTCCAGCCCAGGATCGACAGCAAGTAGCTCAGGAGCGCGAGCATCGTCATTTTGACCTCCTTCGCCTCGAGCTTCTTGCCGAGATATTCTGGGGTGCGTCCGACCATCAGCCCGGCGACGAACATCGTGACAACAGCGAAGGCCAGCATGCCGTAGAGACCCGAGCCGACGCCGCCGAAGGTTACCTCGCCGAGCGCCATATTGACGATCAATACCATCCCGCCCAACGGCAGGAAGCTGTCATGCATGGCGTCGACGGCGCCGCCGGCGTCGGTGGTGACGGTCGCGAAGAGCGCAGTCGGGGCAATGCCGAAGCGGATCTCCTTGCCCTCCATGTTGCCCCCCGCCTGGAGCGCGCTCGGCGCGGGATCGACATCGGACGCCGCGAAACCGGGATTGCCGTGCGATTCCGACCAATAAACGGTCACCACACCGATGAAGAGCAGAATGCCCATGGCGGCAAAGATGGCCCAACCCTGGCGCTCGTCCTGCGCCATACGGCCAAGCACGTTGGTCAGCCCCGCGGCGATCCCGATCAGCAACAGCATCTGAACGAGGTTGGTGAGCGCGGTCGGGTTTTCGTAGGGATGGGCGGAGTTCGCATTGAAGAACCCGCCGCCGTTGGTGCCGAGGACCTTGATCACCTCCTGCGAGGCGACCGGTCCCTGGGCTATCGTCTGCTTGGCGCCCTCCAACGTCGTCGCATCGGCATAGGCGTTCAAATTCTGCGGCACGCCCTGCCAGACGAAGAGAAGGGCTACCACCACCGAAATCGGCAGCAGGATGTAGAGCGTGCAACGTGTGAGGTCGACCCAGAAATTGCCGATGCCGTTCGCCTCGCGACGGGCGAAGCCGCGAATCAACGCGATCGCCAGAACGATCCCGACCGCGGCCGAGACGAAATTATGGACCGTAAGCCCCGCCATCTGGACGAGGTAGCCCATCGTGGTTTCCGGCACATAGGACTGCCAGTTCGTGTTGGTGACGAAGCTCACCGAAGTGTTGAAGGCCAGCACCTGCTCCACCCCGGCCTGCCCCTGGGGGTTGAACGGCAGATACCATTGCAGGCGCTGCAGCGCGTAGAGAGTGACGAAGCCGGCGACGCCAAAGAAGACCATCGCCACCGCATAGGTCCGCCAAGATTGCTCTTGGGTCTCGTCGACGCCGCAACACCAATATACGAGCCGTTCGAGCGGACGCAGCACCGGTCTCAGAAACGTCCGCTCGCCCGCGAACACGCGCGTCATGTAACCGCCGAACGGCCTCGTGATCGCGATGACAATCATGCCAAACAGCGCGATCTGCAGCCAGCCGTTGCTCGTCAAGGTGAAGCTCCTACAGCGTCTCGGGACTTATCGGCGCGAAGCGCAGATCATGGCTCCGACGTTCGCTTTGGTGCCTAGGATGCACTAATACTGATGAAGCCGACCGAATCATTTGATTCAGGTCAATTCGCGCTCCGACTTCTCACAAATTCAGCGAACGCCGGGGGTTGATCGCAAAGCTTTCAAGTTCACCGGAACAAGCTCGTCAGGAGCCCAATCACGAGAACACCCCAGAACAACGGCCCGCCGATGGCCATGATGGTGTCCGCGATCATTTGCGCCACCTCGATCAGGGGATCGTGCGCGGATTTTGGTGCTGGATGGTATGGCATTTTCGCGGGCGCTGCCGGGTATTCGGCTCGATCTGCTCCGCTGGTTCACTGTAGGACGGTGTGGGCGAAGACGAGGATGAAACGAATCGTCAAAACGCCAATGCCGACACCCATAAGCATCAATAATGTCCCTGGGGCCCCGAGCCCAGCGCGCGGCCGCGCCCGCTTGTGTGGGAGGATTAAGTGGTTGACAGAGCTGGGCGCCATCTGCTGGCGCGCGGCTCCAGCTCTTGCGAAATCGAAAAGGGCCATTGCCGACCTTCGAAAAATTGCGACCACCTATAGAACGGCGACGGCGAATAAGATTTCGAGGCGAAACCAGGCATCGCAAGATAAAGATAGGATAAAGAGTGTTCGGTCAGGGATCATCTTAGCCGTTGACCTGAATCAAGGCGGCATCGGCGCCGATCCGGTCTATTGTAAAGTTTCAGTGGATCGGAGTACTATCCGCCGGAAGGACTTGAACACAGGTGCTGTCGCCCCCGACTTCGAACAATACGAAACGAAGCGCATCCTTCTGGGTACGGAATACGCCGCCGATAAGGCCTTCCTTGTCCTTTGCCACCCAATACCCGCGCCCGTTCCGGGCGATCTCGAAATGGTGCGGCGTCGATACCGGCAACGGCGCGAAGCTCGACATGCCCACTCTGCCACCTGTTAATCCGATGCTCTTTCGAGCACCTCGATACATTCGCCGATTACCGTTAGGTTTCGAGACGAGCTTTAATGCTTTGGCGTTAATTCTTTATATAGACGGATTTCGGCCGATATCCGCGACCGGGCACCAGCGCCAGGTCCCGACGAGGGCCGCGCCCTTACGCTTTCTTAATAACGACCGCGCCCTTGCACTCTCGAATTTTTATGCGGCGTTCGTTCATAACCCTCGCGCTCCGATGGTCTGTCTATTCCATGGCGATTACGGTCCGGAAGATCCGGCCTTCACTCTTGCTTCCGGGTCACCCTGGGTAGTCGACGCGAGCTCGCTCAAGGACGCCCGCAATATCGGCGAGGCTGAAGCTATCCAGCGGCATCTTCTCCGCGGTGAGCCGGTCTCGTGGTGCGATCAAGGATATGCCTGGGTCGGACAGGAAGCCGTCGGCTGGTTCTACGCCGCGGCCTTCCTCCTCGTCGTGTTGCCGTATCTGGTCACGAGGATAAAGGCGTGGGCGAAGGACCGTTCCCGGCTGGAGGTTACCGCGGGAGGCGCGCCGCGTCCGGTGGTGGACGGCCGCCCCCAGCTCCCAAATTGAGCCGAAGCCCACCTACTGTTTGAAAGGAGCGCGCTTTGCGACCACTTCGCCTAGTTCCCGACGGTACGACAATCCAGTTCATGCGTGGTCGTTTTGCCGGC
This sequence comes from Allostellaceae bacterium, assembly GCA_035272665.1. GTDB lineage: Bacteria > Pseudomonadota > Alphaproteobacteria > ATCC43930 > CGMCC-115725 > AP-15. The sequence goes on along the minus strand of DATEQL010000647.1, from coordinate 828 downwards.
CTCATTGGATCAGCGATTCTGAGCACCCTCTCGGTGGTGCTCTTCTTCTATCCTGGCCTCAATCTTGGGGTCGATTTCCGCGGCGGGGTCGTTGTCGAACTACGCGGGCCGCAGGCGCTGCAGGTCGACAAGATCCGTGAGGCCTTCGCGCCCCTCGGTTTCGGCGACCTCAGAGTGCAGGAGTTTGGCTCGCCTCAAGACGTCCTGCTCCGCTTCGAGAACAAGGCGAACCTCCAGGACGCGCAGCGAATGATCGCGTCCCGAGTAGCCGAGGCGCTGCCCGGTGTGCAGATCCGGCGGACCGAGGTCGTCGGCGCCAAGGTCAGCAGCGAGCTGTTTCGTAACGGCTTGCTCGCAACCGGCCTCGCTCTCGTCGCGGTCCTTGTTTACATATGGTTTCGTTTCGAGTGGCAATTCGGCGTCGGTGTCGTTGCCACCCTGATCCTGGACATTACCAAGACGGTCGGGTTCTTCGCCGTCACGCAGATCGAGTTCGACCTGAACTCGATCGCGGCGCTGTTGACCCTGATCGGCTACTCGGTCACCGACAAGGTCGTCGTCTACGACCGCATTCGGGAGAATCTCGGGAAGTACCGGACCATGCCGCTGCGGCAGCTGATCGACCTCAGCATCAATCAGACGCTCGGCCGCACCGTCGTCACGTCGCTGACGGTGGTCCTGTCGATCCTGCCGCTCGCGCTGATCGGCGGCGAGGTCATGCGCGGCTTTGGCCTGGCAATCATATTCGGGATCGTCATCGGCACCTCCTCGTCGATCTTCATCGCTTCGCCCATCCTGCTGTTCCTCGGTGAAAAGCGGCTGCGGCCT
>DATEQL010000646.1:0-7399 GCA_035272665.1 Allostellaceae bacterium | reverse complement strand
GGCCCGGCGTTGGACACGAATGCCCCTGCCGCCATATAAGCGGCGGCAATGGGCAAGATCCCGTTCCTCAAGATGCACGGTCTCGGCAACGACTTCGTCGTGCTCGACAGCCGCCGCACGGCGATTGCGGTCGATGCCGAGGCTGCACGCGCGCTGGCGGATCGGCGGACCGGCATCGGCTGCGACCAGGTCATCCTGCTCGAAATGCCGCGTGATCCGGCCGCCCAGGTGATGATGCGCATCCGCAACCCCGACGGCGGCGAGGCCGAGGCGTGCGGCAATGCCACGCGCTGCATCGCCGAATTGCTCCGGCGCGAGACCGGCGATACGAGGGTGCGGATCGAGACCGTCGCCGGACTGCTCGACGCCGAAGCATTGCCCGATGGGCGCGTAGCGGTCGATATGGGACCGGCGCGGACGGACTGGCGCGAAATCCCGCTCGCCCGGGCGATGGACACCGATCGCGTCGAGTTGACTCTCGGTCCGCTCGCGGCGCCGACCTGCACCAATATCGGCAACCCGCATGCGACCTTCTTCGTCGATGATGTCGATGCGATCGATCTCGCGACGCTCGGGCCAGTCCTCGAACATCATCCGCTGTTCCCGCAATGCGCTAACATCGGGGTCGCCGCAGTCCTTGACCGCCGAAGCATCCGGCTGCGGGTCTGGGAGCGCGGCGCCGGGATCACCCGCGCCTGTGGCAGCGGCGCCTGCGCCGCGCTCGTCGGCGCGCACCGGCGCGAGCTCGCCGGGCGCCGGGCGGCCGTCGCGCTCGATGGCGGAATTCTTGACATCGCCTGGCGCGAGGACGGGCATGTGATCATGACCGGGCCGGTCGCGCTGAGTTTCGAAGGTGCGTTCGACCCGATCCTGCTCGCGGGACATTGACCCGCCCCATGCAGGAGACGGAAATCATCACCTTCGGCTGCCGGCTGAACACCTTCGAGTCGGAAGTCATCCGCCGCGCCGCTGCAACCGCCGGGCTCAGCGATACGGTCATCGTCAACACCTGCGCGGTCACAGCCGAGGCCGAGCGCCAGGCGCGCCAAGCGATCCGTCGCGCTCGTCGAAGGCGTCCCGAGGCAACAATCATCGTCACCGGCTGCGCCGCCGAGATTGCTCCGGAGCGCTATGCGGCGCTGCCCGAAGTCGACCACGTCCTCGGTAATCGGGAAAAACTCCGAGCGGAGAGCTACCTGCCGGTCCTTGACCCTCCCCCGCATGCGCGGGAGGGAAGGGAGGGGGCCGTCAACGGTTTCGAGGGCAAAAGCCGCGCCTTTCTCCAGGTCCAGCAGGGCTGCGACCACCGCTGCACTTTCTGCATCATCCCCTATGCGCGCGGCCCGAGCCGGTCGGTGCCGATGGGCCTCGTCGCCGATCAGGCGAGCGGCTTAGTCGCTGCCGGCTACCGGGAGATTGTGCTGACCGGTGTCGATCTGACCGCCTACGGCGCTGATCTACCCGGGGCGCCGAGCCTTGGCCAGATGATCCGCCGGCTGCTCGCCGCGGTTCCCGAGCTCGAACGTCTGCGGCTCTCTTCGCTCGACCCTGCGGAAATCGATGCCGAGCTGTGGCGGCTCCTTGCGGAAGAGAGGCGGTTGATGCCGCATCTGCACCTTTCGCTGCAGGCCGGCGACGACCTGATCCTGAAGCGGATGAAGCGGCGGCATTCACGCGCCCAGGCGATCGACGTTGCCCGGCGCGCCCGCGGGCTGCGCCCGGAGGTGGCGCTCGGCGCGGATCTGATCGCCGGCTTTCCGACCGAGACCGAGGACATGTTCCGCCGCAGCCTCGATCTCGTCGCGGAATGCGGGCTCGCCTTTGTGCACGTGTTCCCTTATAGCGAGCGGCCGGGCACCCCCGCGGCGCGCATGCCTCAACTCCCTGGTCCGCTTGTCAAGGAGCGTGCGGCGCGCCTGCGCTCGGCCGGCAAAGTTGCCCTCGCGGCCGAGCTTTCCGCCCGGGTCGGCAGCGAAACCGATGTCCTGATCGAGCGCCCGGGGAGGGGGCGAGCAGAGTTTTATGCCGCCGTGAGCTTCTCCGCGCCCGACAGCGCCGGGGCGGTCCGGCGCATGCGCCTCGTCGGCAGTGGCGGGGGCAGCTTGGTCGGGGTGCCGGTCTGATGAGGTTTAGGCGCCGCCGCGAAGGGGCTGAACCGACGGACGGTATCGCGGAAGACGCCGAGAGCCTTCCGTCGAGCGAAGAGTCACCGGTTGAAGAGGCACAGCCTGAACCTGCGCCGGAAAGCGCCGAGGAACGCCGCGGCTGGCTCAGCCGGCTGCGGGCGGGGATGGCGCACAGCTCGGCGCGCCTCACCCAGGGCATCAACACGATCTTCACCCGCCGCCGGCTTGATGATGAAGCGCTCTTGGAGCTCGAGGAGCTGCTGATCGCGAGCGACATGGGTATCGGGGTCGCCGGCGAGGTGGCAGAGACATTGCGCAAGACCCGCTTCAACCAGGAGGTCTCGCCGGAGGAAGTCCGCGGGGCGCTTGCCGAAGAGGTGATCCGGCTCGTCGAGCCGGTCATGAAACCGCTTCGTCTCGATCTGACCAAGAGGCCCTTTGTCATTCTCGTCGTCGGGGTCAACGGCAGCGGCAAAACCACGACCATCGCCAAGCTCGCCAAGCAATATCGGGACGATGGGCAGAAGGTCGTGCTCGCCGCCGGCGACACGTTCCGGGCGGCGGCGGTAGAGCAACTGCAGATCTGGGGTGAGCGCACCGGCTGCCCGGTAGTGATGCGGCCGCAAGGGTCGGACGCCGCGGGGCTCGCCTATGACGCGATGATCGAGGCGCGTGCGCAGGACAGCGACATCCTGCTGATCGACACGGCCGGGCGGCTGCACAACCGGGCCAACCTGATGGCGGAGCTGCAGAAGATCGTCCGCGTCCTCAAAAAGGTCGACCCGCAGGCCCCGCATTCGGTGCTGCTGGTACTCGATGCGACGACCGGCCAGAACGCTCACGCCCAAGCCGAAATTTTCCGCGAAATGGTCGGTGTGACCGGGATCGTCATGACCAAGCTCGACGGCACGGCGCGCGGCGGCGTATTGGTGTCGCTCGCCGAGAAATACGGCATCCCGATCCATGCCATCGGCGTCGGCGAAACCGCCGACGATCTGCGCCCGTTCGAGGCGCGGGCCTATGCCCGCAGCCTGGTCGGCCTCGACCTCTAGGCTGGCGCGGCTAGGAGCCCGGCGGGTTGATGCGGGTCGTGAAATCGCGCGTCGCCCGCGCCTCGCGATCGTGCTGGAGCGCCCATCCGATCGACGGGAAAGCGAGTTCGCTCCAGGGGATCTCGGCCCAGTCGAAGAGCCGGACCTCGAGGCTCTCCGGGCCGGGCTCGATGGTCTCGTCCAGCAGGCGCGCGCGATAGATCAATTGAACCTGGCTGATCCTCGGGATGTCGTAAATCGCCAGCAATCCTTCGATCTCGATGCGCGCCCGCGCCTCCTCCCAGGCCTCGCGCTCGGCGCCGGCGCTCGCCGATTCGTTGAGCTCGAGATACCCGGCGGGCAGGGTCCAATAACCGTGGCGCGGGTTGATCGAACGGCGGCACAACAAGACGCGGTCGCCCCATCTGGTGACCGAGCCGACGACGATCTTTGGGTTGTCATAGAGGATGTAACCGCATTCGGCGCAGATCATGCGCTCGCGGTTATCGCCCTCGGGAATGCTTCGAACCGACGGGCCGCGGAGGTGGTTGTCGTCCGACATCGCGGAGCGACGGTCCGTTCAGATCGCAACCAGTTTCGCGACCTTCGATCGGCGTCGCGGGGGCGTCGCTATGGCAGGATAACTCGGCGCCATCTTGGTCGATCAGTCGGCCCGTCCGAACGAGAATAATAGGCGGCGCTAAAAGGCGGGGCAAGACTGTCAATGGACCCTTGCAAACCCGCGCTTGTGCAGTAAGTCGTGTGGTGATGCTGTCTGCCCTCGACAAGCTCGCCTTCAATACCACGCAAGCTGCGCGGATTTCCTGGTTCTTTGGCCAGAAGCTCCTGGCTGCGCGCGTCAGCCGTCCGATCCCGTTGCCGGAACCGTTACGTGGGCGCCCGACGCCCGACAGGCGGCGCATTCTCGCCGATCTGCGGGCCTTGATCGAGCAGGATTGGCGCAACGTCGAAGCCGGCTATTATGCGCCGCCGACGGACGGGCTCGGCAGCCCGTTCGAGGCGGTGCGTCAGGCTGTCGATTTTTTTGCTGACCTGAGCGCGGTCGAGAGACGGCGGCACGGTGCCCGCAAGGAGCGCATTCTGAGCGAGGTGCCGCCCGGCGGGTACCCCCGCTACTACCTGCAGAAGTTCCATTTTCAGAGCGACGGCTATTTGAGCGGCGCTTCCGCCGAACGCTACGACCATCAGGTCGAGGTGCTGTTCGGCGGCGGCGGCGCCGCCATGCGGCGCCAGGCACTCGTCCCGCTCAAAGCGGTGCTCGCCGGGCGCCCCGCCGCGCGGCTTCTCGACGTCGGATGCGGAACCGGCCGCTTTCTGCGCGAAGTCAAAGCGAACTATCCGCGCCTCGACGTGACCGGGCTCGACCTCTCACCGCACTACCTCGCCGTTGCTCGGCGCGAGCTGCAACCCTGGTCGCGCGCGCGGCTCGTCGTCGGGGCAGCGGAGGCGATGCCGTTTGCCGACGGGTATTTCGATGCGATCACCTGCATATATCTATTTCACGAGCTGCCGGCCCGCGTCCGCCGGGCGGTCGTGGGCGAAATCCGGCGCGTGCTGAAACCAGGCGGGATCTTGATCTTTGTCGACTCGCTGCAAACCGGCGACGAGCCCGATTACGACGCGATGCTCGACTATTTCCCCGTTGCCTTTCACGAACCCTACTACGCAAGCTACCTGCGCGAGGATCTCGACCGCCTGTGGAGCCGAGGCTTTACCCCGGGCGAACGATTTCCGGCGTATTTCTCGAAGGTGCTGAGTTACCGGCGCAATTGCTGAGGGAGGCTGAACGCTAGATATAGATACTGCTTGGCATCGGACCACAAGCGTGGTACCCTATGTTGTGTAAGTGGACTGGGGGGTCCACAGGATACGGGGGAACTCATGGATCTCATAACCTGGACGCCGGAGCGCGTCGAGCAGCTGACGCAACTGTTCGAGGAGGGGCTGCCGACCGCCGAGATCGGCCGCCGACTGGGCCTCACCAAGAATGCCGTAATCGGCAAGCTGCACCGCATCGCGCTGTCGCCGCGCATCAGCTCGCCGCCGGCACCGCCGCAGCGCAACTTCTTCGAATTCAAGGGGCCGAGCTGCCTGTGGCCCCACGGCCATCCGGACGACGCGGATTTCCATTTCTGCGGCGCCCGCCCGCTTCCCGGCAAGCCCTATTGTGCCGAGCACGCGGCTATCGCCTATGTGCGGCCAAAAGAGCCAAGGGAAGAGAAGGCCAGGGCTGCCTGAGCGGCGGGGCGCAAATCCACCGCCGGCGGAGGGTCACCCGCGGCGTTTGAGGCGCCGCATCGCGCGGTCGATGCCGTCGAGGGTCAGAGGGAACATGCGGTCTTCGGTAATGCGGCGGATCATTCCGATGCTGGCCGTGCCGGTCCAATGTTTCTCCGGCACCGGGTTGAGCCACACCGCCCGCGGATAGGCGTCGAAGAGGCGGCGTAGCCAGACTTCGCCCGGTTCGTCGTTCCAGCGTTCGACGCTGCCGCCTTCTTTTTCGATCTCGTAAGGGCTCATACTCGCGTCGCCGACAAGCACGATCCGGTACCTCCTATCGTAAGTGCGAAGGAGCTCCATCACCGGCACCTGCTCGGCATGGCGTCGCCGCGAATCACGCCACACCCAATCATAGACACAGTTGTGAAAGTAGAAGTGGATCAGGTGCTTGAACTCCGAGCGCGCGGCCGAGAACAATTCCTCGCAGATGCGGACGTGATCCTCCATCGACCCGCCGACGTCGAGAAACAACAGCAGCTTCACGACATTGTGCCGCTCGGGCACGAGCCTCAGATCGAGCCAGCCGGCGTTGTGCGCGGTCGACTTTACGGTGCCGTCGAGATCGAGCTCCTCGGCAGCGCCTTCGCGTGCGAATTGCCGCAGCCGACGCAATGCCAGCTTGATGTTGCGCGTACCGAGCTCGACGGTGTCGTCGAGATTGCGAAACTCGCGGCGGTCCCAGACCTTGACCGCGCTGCGGTTGCGGCTCTCGTGCTGTCCGATGCGCACGCCTTCAGGGTTGTATCCGAATGCTCCGAAGGGCGAGGTGCCGGCGGTGCCGATCCATTTGTTGCCGCCCTGATGGCGGGACCGTTGCTCGGCGAGGCGCTGGCGCAGGGTTTCCATCAGCTGCTCCCAACCGCCCAGTGTTTCGATCAGCTGCTTTTCCTCCGGCGTCAGAAACCGTTCGGCGATCTTGCGCAACCAGGACTCCGGGATGGCGGTCTGCGGATCTGCGCGGGCTTCGATGCCCTTGAAGCACTGCGCGAAGACACGGTCGAAGCGGTCGAGATGGCGCTCGTCCTTGACGAGAGCCGTGCGCGCCAAGAAGTAGAATTCCTCGATGTCAAACGTAACGACCCGTTTCTGCATCGCCTCCATCAGGGTCAGGTATTCGCGCAGCGAGACAGGAACCTTGGCCTCGCGCAGCTCGGCAAAGAACGAAAAGAACACAGCTAAGAACCACCGCGCTCGCGCCGATGCAGGAACGCAAGACGTTCGAACAAATGCACGTCCTCTTCATTCTTCAGCAAGGCGCCGTGCAGCGGCGGTATCAGTTTTGCCGCGTCCCGGGTTTTCAGCGCCTCCGGGGGAATATCCTCGACGAGCAAGAGCTTGATCCAGTCGAGCAGCTCGGAGGTCGAGGGTTTTTTCTTCAACCCGGGAATCTGGCGGATATCATAAAAGATTGTTAGCGCCTCGTGCACGAGCTCGTGCTTCAAGTCAGGGTAATGGACGTCGATGATGCGTTGCATCGTTTCGCGGTCGGGAAAGCGGATGTAATGGAAAAAGCAACGCCGGAGAAAGGCGTCCGGCAGCTCCTTCTCGTTGTTGGAGGTGATGATCACGATCGGGCGCTGCCGGGCCTGGATCGTGCGACGCGTCTCATAGACGTAGAACTCCATCCGATCGAGCTCGAGCAAGAGATCGTTGGGGAACTCGATATCGGCCTTGTCGATCTCGTCGATCAGCAGAACCGGCGCTTCCGGCGCCTCGAACGCCTCCCAGAGCTTCCCCGGCACGATGTAGTTGGCGATATCGTGGACGCGCTCGTCGCCCAGTTGCCCGTCGCGCAGGCGTGACACCGCATCGTATTCGTAGAGGCCCTGCTGGGCCTTCGTCGTCGATTTGATGTGCCAGGTGATCAGGTCTCTGGCGATGCCGCGAGCGACCTCATGGGCGAGGATCGTCTTGCCGGTTCCGGGCTCGCCCTTGACGAGC
>DATEQL010000645.1:0-7125 GCA_035272665.1 Allostellaceae bacterium | reverse complement strand
CAACCGCATCGAGCTGCGCATCGGCATCAACCTCGGCGATGTGATCGTCGAGGGCGACGACCTCTATGGCGACGGCGTCAACATCGCTGCGCGCATCGAAGCCCTGGCCGATCCCGGCGGGGTCTTCGTCTCCAATACGGTTCACGACCAGGTGCGCGACCGGCTGCCCTTCCTCTTTGAGGATCTGGGCGAGCAGCAGGTCAAGAACATCACGAGACCGGTGCGGGTGTACCGGGTCCGCGACGCCGGCACGGCCACCAAGAGCCCATCGGCACCAGCGCCACCCGTGCTGCCGCTTCCCGACAAGCCATCGATCGCGGTCTTGCCCTTCGCCAATATGAGCGGCGACCCGGAGCAGGAGTATTTCGCCGACGGCATGGTCGAGGAGATCATCACCGCGCTCTCCCGGATCAAATGGCTCTTCGTCATCGCCCGCAATTCCAGCTTTACCTACAAAGGGCAAGCCGTCGACGTTAAGCAGGTCGGCCGCGAACTCGGCGTCCGCTATGTTCTAGAGGGCTCGGTGCGTAAGGGCGGAAACCGGGTACGCAGCCCAGCTGACCGACGCGCTCAGCGGCACGCATCTCTGGGCCGACCGCTTCGACGGTTCGCTCGAAGACGTCTTCGAGCTTCAGGACAAGGTCGCGATTAGCGTCGCCGGTGTCATCGAGCCGACGCTCCGCCAGACCGAGATCGAACGCGCGCGGCGCAAACGGCCTGACAGCCTCGATGCCTATGATCTCTATCTGCGCGCCCTGCCCTACGCTTTCACCGGGATGCCTGAGGAAGCGGACAAAGCGCTGCCCTTGGTCGGCAAGGCGATCGAGCTGGAGCCCGATTATGCGGCCGCGCATGCGATCATCGCCTTCTGCCATGAGCAACGGTATTTGCGAGGCGGACTACAGGAGGAGACGCGGAGCGCCGCCTTGGGTCATGCGCGCCAAGCGATTGCCGCCGGCAGCGATGATGCGGGTGCGCTTGCCATTGCCGGCTTTGTAATTGCCGTGGTCGGGCACGACTATGAAACTGCGCTCACCGCATTTGATCGATCGTTTGCGCTTTCCAGTTCGTCAGCTTTCGCGCTCGGGTTCAGTTCGATCGTTCGAGCATGGACGGGCGACGACGCGAGCGCGGTCGAGCAGGCCAATCGCGCGCTCCGCCTCAGCCCCTTCGATCCCTTTATATGGCTGCCTTATATCGGCCTGGCCTATGCACATTTTGCCGCCGGCCGCTTCGAAGAAGCGGTCGCTGCCGCAAGCCTGGCGACCCAGTCGAACCCGCGGTTCAGCGTTCCCCATATGTTGCACGCTGCCGCGCTGGGCAGCCTCGAGCGGAGCGAAGACGCCAAGACTGCGGTGCAACGGCTCCTCGAGCTGCAGCCCGGCCTCACCGTCGCCACCGCGATCCTCTCCGCCCGCTACGTAAACCAGGAAAATATAGCTGCGCTGGAAGACGCGCTGCGCCGGGCCGGGTTACCCGACGGATGACCGCGACCCGCCGTCTCGCCGCGATCCTCGCCGCCGATGTGGCGGGGTATTCGCGGCTGATGGGAGCGGACGAGGAAGGCACGCTCGAACGTCTCAAGGCGCTGTGCCGCGAGCTCTTCGATCCGAAGATCGCCGAGCACCACGGCCGTATCGTCAAGACCACCGGCGACGGTCTGCTGGTGGAATTTGCCAGCGTGGTCGATGCGGTGCGCTGTGCGGTCGAGGTTCAACGCGCGATGATCGCGCGTAATGACGGTGTGCCTGACCACCGCCGCATCGAGATCCGCATCGGCATCAATGTCGGCGACATTATTGTCGAAGACGGCGATATTTACGGCGACGGCGTCAACATCGCCGCGCGGCTGGAAGGGTTAGCCGAACCCGGCGGCGTCTGCGTGTCCCGCACGGTCATCACCCAGACTCGCGGGAAGCTCGATTTTCCGGTCGAAGATCTCGGCGAGCAGGCGCTGAAAAACATCGCCCAACCCATTCACGTTTTCCGCGTCGTCTCAGAGAAGCCGATGGCCGAGCCTTCACTGGCGTTGCCCGACAAACCGTCGATCGCGGTGCTGCCGTTCGCCAATATGAGCGGTGACCCGGAGCAGGAATATTTCGCCGACGGCATGGTCGAGGAAATTATTACCGCGCTGAGCCGCATCCGCTGGCTCTTTGTGATCGCCCGCAATTCGAGTTTTACATACAAGGGCAAAGCGGTCGATGTAAAACGGGTAGCCCGCGAATTGGGCGTGCGCTATGTGCTCGAAGGGAGCGTCCGCAAAGCTGGCAACCGGGTCCGCATTACAGCGCAGCTGATCGATACGGGCACCGGCACCCATATTTGGGCCGATCGTTTCGACGGTGCGCTCGACGACATTTTCGAATTGCAGGACGAAGTGGCGAGTGGGGTCGCGGGCACGATCGAGCCCAAGCTGCGCCAGTCCGAGTTCGAACGCGTCAGCCGCAAGCCGACCGAAAACCTCGACGCTTATGACCTCTACCTGCGTGCGCTCGTGCTGCGCGACAAACCCACGGCCGAGAGTGTGCCCGAGGCCATTGCTTTGCTGAGACGGGCATTGGCCATCGATCCCAATTATGCGCCAGCCAAGGCGGCGATCGGCTGGTTCCGCGTTCATGAATACGCGCACGGCCGCAACCCCGTCTCGGAAGCGGATGCCGCGGAGGCTGTGGCTCTGGCAAAAGAGGTGCTGCAGGCGGGCAAAGACGATCCGGACGCGTTGTGGATGGCCGCATACACCCTGATTGCCTTGGCGGGGGAGCACGACATTGCGGCAGCGGCGATCGACCGGGCGCTGACGCTCAACCCAAATGCAGCCCTTGCCTGGGGAGCTCGCGTGTTTGTGCTTTGTTTCCGCGGCCAGCCGGATGCAGCGGTTGAAGCCTGCGAGCGCGCGATGCGGTTGAGCCCGCTCGATCCTCTCCGGCGGGTTTTCACAATGGGAATGTCGCTCGCCCATCAGACGGCGGGACGATACGAAGAGGCCTTGGATTGGGTGGAGCAGACATTGCACGCGGAGCCCGGTTATATGACCGCACTGCGCACGAAGGCGGCCCTGTGTGCCCATCTCGATCGGATCGAGGACGCCCGCGCGGTGCTGCGCCAACTGCTCGAAGTTCAACCCTGGCATACAATCGCAAGAAGCCATCGGATCGACTCGCGAATCTACGGGCCGGAACTCGCGGCAATGCGTGCTGAAGGCCTGCGCAAGGCGGGGCTGCCGGAGGAATGACCGCGACTCGCCGCCTCGCCGCGATCTTGGCTGCCGATGTGGCGGGATATTCGCGGCTGATGGGGGCGGACGAGGAAGGCACGCTAGAACGCCTCAAGTCGCTGCGCCGCGAGCTTGTCGATCGGAAGATCGCCGAGCACCGCGGCCGGATCGTCAAGACCACCGGCGACGGCTTGCTGGCCGAATTTCCCAGCGTCGTCGATGCGGTGCGCTGCGCGGTCGAGGTGCAGCAGGCGATGCCTGAACGGAACACCGGCATCGGGGCGGACCACCCCATCGAACTGCGCATCGGCATCAATCTCGGCGACGTGATCGTCGAGGGCGACGACCTCTATGGCGACGGCGTCAACATCGCGGCGCGCATCGAAGCGCTGGCCGATCCTGGCGGGGTGTTCGTCTCCAATACCGTTCATGACCACGTGCGCGACCGGCTGCCCTTTGTCTTCGACGATCTGGGCGAGCAGCAGGTCAAGAACATCGCGCGGCCCGTGCGGGTCTACCGGGTCCGCGACCCCGGCGTCGCGAAGAGCGAGCCGGCGCCAGCTTCACCGGTGCTGCCGCTGCCCGACAAGCCGTCCATCGCCGTGCTGCCCTTTGCGAACATGAGCGGCGACCCGGAGCAGGAATACTTCGCCGATGGCATGGTCGAGGAAATCATCACGGCGTTGAGTCGGATACGATGGCTGTTCGTCATCGCCCGCAATTCGACCTTCACCTACAAGGGAGAAGCCGTCGATGTAAAGCAGGTCGGGCGTGAACTCGGCGTGCGCTACGTGCTCGAGGGATCGGTGCGCAAGGGCGGGAGCAGGGTCCGCATCACCGCGCAGTTGATTGACGCCGAGACCGGAGCGCATCTTTGGGCCGACCGCTTCGACGGCTCGCTCGAAGATGTCTTCGAGCTGCAGGACAAGGTGGCAGTCAGCGTTGCGGACGTCATCGAGCCGGCATTGCAAGCCGCCGAGATACTCCGCACGGCTGATCGTCCGACCAATGATCTGAACGCCTACGACCTCTACCTGCGGGCGCTTGCGGCCATCTCCCCTATAACGAAAGAGCGCAATTTCGCGGCCCTGACATTGCTGAATCAGGCGATCGCGATCGATCCGCATTACGGGCCTGCGCTTGCCTCGGCGGCGCGCTGCCAACAGCGGCTCTACGCCAACGGCTGGACCGGTGAGCCGGAGATCGCTCGCCGCCAGGCCGGCGATCTTGCTCGACAGGCGCTCCAGGTGGGGGGAAACGACCCAGACATTCTGGTCAACGCTCCCTTTGTGCTCGCGCAACTCGGCGAGGATATCGGGTCAATGATGGCGCTGGTCGATGGTGCGTTGGCGCTCAACCCGAGCTTCGCCCACGGTTGGGTTCAGAGCGGTACTCTCAGGCTCTGGGCGGGCCAACCCGATACTGCGATCGAGCATGTCCAAACCTCGCTGCGCCTCAGTCCGCGCGAGCGCCAAGGCACGCCCCTATCGGCAATCGGTCACGCCTATTTCTTCAAGCGCCAGTTTGAGGAAGCGGCTGTGAACCTGCTCCTCGCCGTTCAACACGATCCGGGCTTCCCAATCCCATACCGCTGTCTCGCCGCCTGCTACGCGCATATGGGGCGGCTCGACGAAGCGCGCGCGATCCTCGCCCGGCTGCGAGCCATCACCCCGGTGGTTGTGCCGAGCCATCCGCCTTTTCGCAACCCCGAGGACCGCGAACTGTTCCTGTCCGGCCTGCGCCTGGCGGCGGGGGAGGCGGCATGAGCCAGACCCGCCGCCTCGCCGCGATCCTCGCCGCCGATGTGGCGGGCTATTCGCGGCTGATGGGGGCGGATGAGGAAGGCACGCTCGAACGCCTCAAAGCGCTGCGCCGCGAGCTTCTCGATCCGACAATCGCCGAGCACCATGGCCGCATCGTCAAGACCACCGGCGACGGCATGCTGGTGGAATTTGCCAGCGTCGTCGATGCGGTGCGGTGCGCCGTCGCGGTGCAGCAGGCGATGCCCGAGCGCAACACCGGCGTCGCGGCGGAAGGCCGGATCGAATTGCGCATCGGCATCAATCTCGGCGACGTGATCGTCGAGGGCGACGACCTCTATGGCGACGGCGTCAACATCGCCGCCCGGATCGAAGCATTGGCCGATGCCGGCGGAGTGTTCATCTCCAATACGGTCCATGACCACGTGCGCGACCGGCTGCCCTTCATTTTTGAAGATCTGGGGGAGCAGCAGGTCAAGAACATCGCCCGCGCGGTGCGGGTTTACCGGGTCCGACTTGAAGGCCCCCACCCTAGCCCTCCGCCGCTGGCGGGGGAGGGAAGCGCGCGCAGCGCGCGGGTGGGGGCTACCGAGGCGCCGCCGTTGGCGCTGCCCGACAAGCCGTCGATCGCCGTGCTGCCCTTCGCCAATATGAGCGGCGACCCCGAGCAGGAATATTTCGCCGACGGCATGGTCGAGGAGATCATCACCGCTCTCAGCCGCATTCGCTGGCTCTTTGTCATCGCCCGAAATTCGACCTTCACCTACAAGGGCCAGGCCGTCGATGTGACACAGGTCGGGCGCGAACTGGGCGTACGCTACGTGCTCGAAGGCAGCGTGCGCAAGGGGGGCAACCAGGTCCGCATCACCGCGCAGCTGATCGATTCAGTCACCGGCACGCATCTGTGGGCCGACCGCTTCGACGGCTTGCCGGAGGACGTCTTCGACCTGCAGGACAAAGTCGCTGTCAGCGTTGCTGGTGTCATCGAACCTGCCTTGCACGCGGCCGAGACCGCCTACTCGGCAGCACGCCGGACGGAGGATCTTACCGCCTACGACCTCTACCTGCGCGCCTATGCCCTGCAGTTGTCGTCGGCACCGGATGCTCTTCGCCTTCTCGATCAGGCGATCGGACGCGACCCGCAATACGGGCCAGCGCTCGCCTTGGCGGCATCCTTCCACGCGACCCGCTGCATCGGGGGCTGGAGCCAAGATCCAGAAGCCGAGTGTCTTAGGGGCACCGATCTCGCTCGGCGAGCGCTGCAAGTGGGCTCGGACGATCCGGGAATCATCGTCGATGCCGCCGCTGCGCTTGCGTATTTCGGCGAGGACATCGGCGCGATGATGGGGTTGATTGATCGGGCTCTGGCACTCAATCCAAGCTTTGCCCGTGGCTGGAACTACAGCGGTCTTCTCAGTCTGTTTGCTGGGCACCCCGAACGAGCGATCGAGCATGCCGAGGTCGCGCTGCATCTTAGCCCGCGCGCTCGCGTTGGCACGACGCTTGGCATCATCGGTACTGCTCACTTGGTCAGCCGGCGCTTCGACCAGGCGCTGCCGAAGCTCCTGCTGGCGATCCAGGAGGCTCGGACCTTCCCTATCCCCTATCGCTGGCTGGCCTCGTGCTACGCCCATATGGGGCGGCTCGACGAAGCGCGAGACATTGTGAACCGCCTACGCGCCATCACCCCTGTTGTGGTTCCAACCGCCTCGTGGTTTCGAGACCCGGAACAATGAGAGCTGCTGCTGTCGGGCCTGCGCCTTGCCGTTGGCGAGGCGGCATGAGCCAGACCCGCCGTCTCGCTGCGATCCTTGCCGCCGATGTGGCGGGGTATTCGCGGCTGATGGGGGCGGATGAGGAAGGCACGCTCGAACGCCTCAAAGCGCTGCGCCGCGAGCTTCTCGATCCGAAGATCGCCGAGCAGAGGGGCCGCATCGTCAAGACTACCGGCGACGGTTTCCTGGTGGAATTCGCGAGCGTCGTCGATGCGGTGCGCTGCGCGGTCGCGGTGCAGCAGGCGATGCCCGAGCGGAACACCGGTGTCGGGGCGGACAGCCGCATCGAATTGCGCATCGGCATCAATCTCGGCGACGTGATCGTCGAGGACGACGACCTCTACGGCGACGGCGTCAACATCGCCGCACGGAT
>DATEQL010000644.1:0-5802 GCA_035272665.1 Allostellaceae bacterium | reverse complement strand
CCACGCCCTTGGCGCCGAACGGGTGCGCCGGGTTCGGCACCTCGACGAGGATCGCTTCGATCATCGGCACATCGGAGGCGACCGGGCACCGGTAATCGAGGAAGCCCGCGTTATCGAGGCGTCCTTTCGGGTCGTAGATGTATTCCTCGTTCAACGCCCAGCCGATCCCCTGCACCACGCCGCCCTGGATCTGGCCCTCGACATAGGAGGGGTGGATCGCCTTGCCGACATCCTGGGCGGCGACAAAGCGCAGGATCGTCACCTTGCCGGTCTCGGGATCGACCTCGACATCGCAGAACTGCGTCGAGAAGCCCGGAGCCATGCCACCGGCATTGACCGAGGCGGCGGCGGTGATCGGGCCGCCGGTTAGCGCCTTCTTGGCGGCGATCTCCTTAAACGACATCGGTTGGAAATCGCCGACGTTGCTGCTCGCCGGCTTGGCGTGGCCGTCCTCCCAGATGACACCGTCGACATCGACGTCCCAAATCATCGCCGCGCGGCCGCGCAATTCGTCGATGATCTTCTTGCTGGCCTCGACGACCGCCATGCCGGTGGCAAAGGTCACGCGCGAGCCGCCGGTCGGGTTGGTGAAGCCGACTGAGGAAGTGTCGGCGACAATCGAGCGCACCTGGCTGTAATCGACTCCCAAGGTCTCGGCCGCCATCAGCGCCATCGAGGCACGCGAGCCGCCGATATCGACGCTGCCGCTGGTGACGATGACGGTGCCGTCCTCGTTGACTTGAACGGTGGCGCTCGATTCGCGGCCGCCATTGAACCAATAGCCGAGGCAACGCCGCGCCCCTGGTTCGGGCCCAGCGGCGTCTTATAGGCCGGATGGTTGATCAGCGCTTCCAGGGTCTCGACATAGCCGGCATGGCTCATCTTCGGCCCGTAGATCATCGTGGTTCCCGGCCGCACCGCGTTTTTCAGCCGCAATTGCAGCGGGTCCATGCCGAGCTTCTTGGCCAGCATGTCGAGCGCGCTTTCGACCGCGAAGGCCGAGGTCGGCGAACCCGGCGCTCCCCGCGGCCTTGGCGCGGGGCGGTTGCGCTCTCGACCTAGTGCGGACAGCTGGCTATCCGAGCCAGCGACTTACGCAGCCTGCTCCTCCTCGACCACGACGGTCTGCACGGCGACCAGCTCATCTTGGTACAGCCAACGCGTGAAGAACCCGGCTACTGCGGCGCCAATGACCGGGCTAGTCCATGGTTTTTCTCCTCTCCAATCCGTGACGAACCAAACGCGGGATCGATCCACGCGCCGGCCGCCGGCCCTGCTGGATGGCCCGAGCTCGTTCGATGAGACCGAGCGCGTGCCGCGTCAGTCGATCGAACTCACGTGGGTCGGTCTGACGAGCGGCGCTCTTTAGAGCCTCGGCGGCAGCGCTCCGAAGCTCCGCCGCCTCCCCTTTTTCAGGCGGCGGCTCTAAATCGGTCATGGTACCGGATCGCGTGATTTCGGCGTCTTTGATACGGCGGTCCCACGAATCCCGATTGGCGCCGCTTGCGGTCGGATGTCAGATCTCTGCGGAGTTCAGTGGGATCCAATCGGTAGTGAGGCCCGTGCAGGGGCACCATATCCGAGGTGGCACAAACCTCAAGAGGATCGACGGCCGTTTGGCCCAGCGCAGCTTCTCCGGCCAGTTCGGTGCCCAGATTGATCAGCGGGAGGACTGCTGCGGCACCAGCGAGAGTCAGGACTGCGCGCCGACTGGTCCGAAGTGGTTTCAAATTCCTCTCGCTGCGGCGTCTTAACCTAACAATGCTGAGCTGCGAGATGCGATCGTAACCTGGAGGCGCTCAATACCCGTACCCGTCCGGATAGTACGGATAGGGCGGCGGAGGCGGATAGCTGTTTGAGTAAGCGGCGGCGGAGGCGGCGGCGGTGACACTGGCGCCCACCGCAGCGCCGGCGGCGATGCCGCCCCAGTTCGGCCCATAGTGGCCGCCGGAGACCACAACATTCCGGTTCACCGAGACGTCGCGGTGGAAGTTATTGCTGTTGAACGAGGTTCGGTTGACATTGGTCCGATTGACATTGGTCCGGTTTACATTAGCCCGGTTGACGTGGCCGCCACCCCGATGCTGCACGAGCACCAGCGGTGCGGCATCGGTCCCCGCGGTCGCTGCGCCGAGGTCGCGCGTCACCATCCCGCCCCAGCCTGACGGCGGGGCTCCTGCCGCCTGCGTTGCCATCAGGGCGACCGGCAGGGCGTAGATCAGAAGCTTCTTCATGACCGGGGTTCTCACTTGTTGAGGTATTTAGCTTGGATTGCCTTCCAGCCGTCGATCGACTGGGTGCAGTTGGCCTTGTCGAAGGCATGGCCGGAGCCATAGCCGACCGCGCCCGCATAGTTGAAGGCTGCCTTGAGACCGAAATGGATCGCGATCTGGTTGGCCAGCTCCATCGCCTCGTCGATCTTGGCGGGCTTCTCCGCGTCGGCCGAGCACTCGACCACTTGGCCTGCCATGACGCCGATCCTGCGCAGACCGGTAATGAACGTCTCGTCCGTGTCCGCCGGTTTCGGCACGTTCTCGGCGAAGGCTTGGCTGGTCAGCGTCAGACAGCCGAGCGCCAAAGCAAAGAATTGAATTCGACATGATCTCATTGATTTACCCTTTCCTCGACATTGACCGCGCGCCAACGCACCTCCGTCAGATACGCTTCGACACCGCGACCGCTTCGGGCAGAACGGAGGCCGGATTGCGCAAGATAGGGAAGTCCAACGGGGCGCGATTGCAGCCCTTTGCTGTCTTAAGTTTAAATCCTTGCGGACATGCTCCCGCGCCGAGTCGCAATCCCGCAACATTACGCTAAACTCAGTCCTTCCTTTACGATACCGCCCCAATCCGGATCCGGCAGTCGCTCCACGATTGTAGCGATCCGCGCGGTTCGATTCTGTGGTTTCACAGAAGGACCGCCAGACCCGTGGACCGGCGGCTTGAGTGTTTCGCCGTGTCCGCGGGCCTGGCCGCGACCATTACGCCTTTACGACCCGGTACTCGATGCGCCGGTTCTGTAAGCGGCCTTCCTGCGAGTCGTTGTCCGCAACCGGTTTGGCACTGCCGTATCCCTTTGCCACCAGCATGCTCGGATCAACGCCCGACTGCACCAATGCCGCCCGCACGGCCTCCGCACGCTGCTGCGACAGCTGAATGTTTGCCGCCGGATCACCGGTGTTGTCGGTGTAGCCGCCAATCTCGATCATCGTGCCCGAAGGAAGCTGCTTGAAAGCCACCGCCGCCTGCTGCAGCAGTGTCTTGCTGATCGCTGGAATTTCCGCGCTGTTCGTTGGGAAGTTGATGATCGATTGGTTGAGAATGCCCAGCAGGTCCGTTGTGCTGAATCCCGTATGCAACGCAGATAGTGCGGCGGTGGTTCTGCTGGTGACGTCGGTCACCAGATTGCCCACCTTATCGGTGAGCGTGCCAAAGACCAGACCCGTACCGAGCACCGATCGCAGTGAGCCGATGATTCCGTCCCGGTCAGAATCGCCGATCAGCCCGCCGACCTTGAGCGAGTTGCCGTCGAATAGGGCCTGCACTCCGGGGGTCTTCAGGTGCTCGAGCGCCGTCCGCAGATTAATCAGCCAAGGCGTCGGCCCCGCGTTGGCGTTGATGGCGATGTCGCCCTTGACCTTGTCCGCGCCGAACACACCCTTCAATGAGTCGATGATCGACGTGCGGGTCGCCTCGTCGTGCACGCTGCCGGAATAGGTAATGATGCCGTCATCATTGCTGAGCGCGAGCCGAGCCGGTACCGTCGGTATCGGCGGGGGCGGCGGCACCTGCACGACGGGAGCCGGGGTGGATGTAGCCACGACCGGTGCCGGCGTATTGCCGGACAACAGATACCAGAAAAGCCCGAGCACGCCCAGTCCGCCAAGCAGCGGGATCAGCCATCGCCCATGGTGCCTAACATCGGGGAGCACGCTCATGGCGACCGGAGCCACCTGCTCCAATCGTCGCGTCGTTGTGGTTTGCCTGGGCGCCCCCGTCATGAAGCCGGAGAGCGAAGCCGGGATACCCGTTGGGATGACCCCGCCCGGCGTCATCTGGCCGATGAGTTTCGGCAGAAGATAACCGACCGCCGTCCCGACAACACCGCCTGCAAGGCCGAGCCTGCTTGCGATCCCGCCGAGTGCGGTGCTGCCGAGCGCCTTCTCGACCTGCGGTGCCGTGAGCGCTGCTCCGTCGGTTCTGCCGAGCCATGAGGCAACCTCGGACCCGAGGCCGGCTGACTTGCACTTGTCAATGAACCCGCCAATTCCGCCGGGCGAGCCGGTGATCAGCTGCGTGACTTCGTTCATTAGCGGGCCTGTCTTTGGACCAAGTCCGAACCGGCCCGCGACATCTTCGATTGTGTTGTCTAACGTGGTCATCTGATCTCTCCTATACAGCGGACACCTGTTGTCCGCGGTTTCGTTTGCGGCTCTTGGCGGCATGGTGCGGCACGGCGTGCCGCACGATGCTCAGTGCCGAAGGCTGCGGACGGGCACTCGCCCGCGACGCAGCCTTTGGTGCTCCGCGAGATCGACGTCTAACTTTTGTTAGATCCTCTGCGCTGCCAGCGGCTTTCCATCCGTGCCGAGGCGCTCGATCTCAACCTGCTGGCGGCGGACCTTGTCGTGGATGGTCTCGACGTGATCGCTGCCGATCTTCTTCAGCGCCACTTCCTCGACGACGCGCGCAGTCTTGTTCACCAGAGCCTGCTCGGCCGTTTCGACGACTTCGATCGTGCTGTCCGCCCAGTCGATCTCGCCGATGTATTTCGGATCAGTGACGGCGCGGCGCAGAACGTCTGCATGCTCCTCGTGCAGGGTCACATCGGCCGACACCTCACGCTCGGTGACAAACCGGCGGACCCGTGTCTTGCCGGTTTCCACCATGCGCTTGCCGACATCCAGCTGCTCTTCGGCAAGGCGCAGCACTTCGTCGTGCGCCTCGACCAGCTTGGGAGAAACCGCGATCTTCTGCACGGCGGCAATTGGCGCCGCGGCGATCGTAGCGACTGCAGCTTCCACCCAGGCAGCCGGAGCGATGCCCGTGGTTATTGCGCGGTCATGAACGTCGATCGGTCGGTGGATGTCCAAAATGCCCGTCGCGTGCGCGACTTCGCTGTCCGGCACGCGCACCGAAACAAGAACTCCACCACGCTCGAGCGCCTGGTTGTATACGTCGGCTTCGTGCTGATGCAGCCCGCTACCGAACATGCGCCCCCACAACCCGGGCTGACGCCTGCCAACCTCATCCTTGTCTAACACACTGATATCGTCGGCATGGAAGCCGCCGCCCTTCAGCGCCTCGACAGCGGCCCCCGCGTGGGTGGCCGTGTCGAACGCTGCAACGATAGTCTGGTAACTCATTCTCTCACTCCTGGTTGGACTGGTGCACCTTCTCGCCAGACACGGGACTATTCCCGGCTGCCGGCGCCTCCACCGGAAGGCGCGTGACCACCGCTTCCTGGTGGCGCAGCGTCACGCTCTCCTGGTGTCTTTCCGTCGATCGCACCCGCCGAATGCGCACCTCTTCCTTGAGGAACAGGCGGCGCTCGATGACGAGCATTTCTTCGACAATTGGAACCACAATGGTGTCGTCCTCTTCTCTGACGGCCGGCATCGCGTCGATATGCCGTCCGACCGGGGTTCGTTCGATTTCCACCGTCTCGTGGGCCAGCAATTCGTCGATCAACTGCTCGCGCTGATGAGTGACCCTCGCGACCTGGACGCGGCCGGTTTCGACAACCTGCTTCGAGACGGCGACCTCCTCTGCCAGAAGAGGAACGACAGTTTCGTCGGCGAGA
>DATEQL010000643.1:0-3607 GCA_035272665.1 Allostellaceae bacterium | reverse complement strand
CAACCGCATCGAGCTGCGCATCGGCATCAACCTCGGCGATGTGATCGTCGAGGGCGACGACCTCTATGGCGACGGCGTCAACATCGCTGCGCGCATCGAAGCCCTGGCCGATCCCGGCGGGGTCTTCGTCTCCAATACGGTCCACGACCACGTCCGCGACCGGCTGCCCTTTGTCTTCGAGGATCTCGGCGAGCGGCAGGTCAAGAACATCACCCGGCCCGTGCGGGTCTACCGAGTTCGAGATGCCGACGCCACTGCCAAAAACCCATCGGTTTCATCCTCACCGGCGCTGCCGCTGCCCGACAAGCCGTCGGTCGCGGTGCTCCCTTTCACAAATATGAGCCCCGAGCCAGAGCAGGAGTTCTTCGCCGACGGGATTGCCGAGGACGTCATCACCGCGTTGTCGCGCTATCCTTCGCTGTTTGTCATCGCGCGTAATTCGTCCTTCACCTACAAGGCCCGCGCGGTCGATGTGAAGCAGGTCGGGCGCGAATTGGGCGTGCGCTACGTGCTCGAAGGCAGCCTGCGTAAATCCAGCAACCGCATCCGCGTCACCGCGCAGCTGGTCGAAGCCGAAACTGGCAAGCATGTCTGGGCCGAGCGCTACGACCGCGACCTCGCCGACATCTTCGCATTGCAGGACGAGATCACAGAGGCGGTGACGATCGCAATCGCCCCGGCCATCGCCGATGCCGAGCAGAGACGCGCTTTGCGCAAGCCGCCGGGAAGCCTCGACGCCTGGGCAGCCTATCAGCGCGGCTTGTGGCATCTGAGCAAATTCACCTCGGACGATACCGCGCTCGGGGAGAAATTCTTTCAGGATGCAATAGATCTCGACCCAAACTTTTCCGCGGCCTATGTGGGCCTTGCGATCGCACAAGACCACGCGGCTGAGTTTCGTGGACGTGGTCTGCTCGACCATCTGACCTCGATGGAGGCACTGGCGCGTCGGGCGGTGGCACTCGATGGCGCCGATGCGGAGGCCCGTTCACTCCTCGGTCACGTACTCTGGAGGCGCGGCGATCATGAAGGCGCTCTCGCCGAGGCCGAGCGCGCGCTGGCAACAACGCCAAACCTGGCCTTCGGACACCATGTGCGCGGGACGGCGCTAATTTTTTCAGGCCACCCGAAGGAAGGTGTCGCGGCGCTCGAAAGAAGCATCAGGCTCGACCCACGCGACCCGCGATCAGCGCTTCGTTTGAGCCGGATGGCGTTGGGACTCTATTTCTCTGCGGAATACGAGCCTAGCGTCGAGGTCGCTAAACGCGCCATCCGCTCATACCCCGGATTTCCGAACCCCTACCGGTGGCTGGCTGCTGCGCTCGGCCAACTCGGTCGGATCGAAGAGGCGAAGGAGGCGCTGGAACAGGCCATCGCGATCCGGCCGACGGCGTTCGAGAGAGTTGTCCGCGGGCGCCTGCGGTGGATGCGGCCGGAAGACCACGCCCATATGGTCGAAGGCCTGCGCAAGGCCGGTTGGCGCGAAACGTGAGCCAGACCCGCCGTCTTGCCGCGATCCTCGCCGCCGATGTCGCCGGCTACTCGCGGCTGATGGGGGCGGACGAGGAAGGCACGCTCGAACGCCTCAAGGCATTGCGCCGCGAGCTCGTCGATCCGAAAATCGCCGAGCATCATGGCCGCATCGTCAAGACCACCGGCGACGGCCTGCTGGTGGAATTTGCCAGCGTCGTCGATGCGGTGCGCTGCGCGGTCGCGGTGCAGCAGGCGATGCCCGACCGGAACACGGATGTCGCGGCAGACAACCGCATCGAGCTGCGCATCGGCATCAATCTCGGCGACGTGATCGTCGAGGGCGACGACATCTATGGTGACGGCGTCAACATCGCCGCGCGGATCGAGGCCCTGGCCGATGCCGGCGGGGTGTTCGTCTCCAATACGGTCCATGATCACGTCCGCGACCGGCTTCCTTTTGTCTTTGAGGATCTGGGCGAGCAGCAGGTCAAGAACATCGCCCGGCCGGTGCGGGTCTATCGGGTCCGCGACGTCGGCGCCCAGAGCCCGTTGGCGCCGATTCAGCCGACGCTGCCGCTTCCCGACAAGCCGTCGATCGCGGTGCTGCCCTTTGCCAATATTAGCGGCGACCCGGAGCAGGAATATTTCGTCGATGGCATGGTCGAGGAGATCATCACCGCACTCTCCCGCATCCGCTGGCTCTTCGTCATCGCCCGTAATTCAACCTTCACCTACAAAGGCCAGTCGATCGACGTCAAGCGGGTTGGGCGCGAGTTCGGCGTCCGCTACGTGCTCGAAGGCTCGGTGCGCAAGGGCGGCAACCAGGTGCGGATCACCGCGGTACTGATCGATGCGATGACCGGTACCCACCTATGGGCGGACCGGTTCGACGGCTCCCTCGACGACATCTTCGATCTTCAGGACAAGATTGCGACCAGCATCGCCGGGATCATCGAGCCCACGTTGCGAGCCGCCGAGATCCGCCTCTCGGTCGAGCGGCCGACCAGCGATCTCACCGCCTACGACCTTTACCTGCGCGCCCGCTCGGTCGCGTCCAGCTACGAGAAGGAACATATCGCGCGAGCGCTCGACTTGCTTGGACAGGCGATTGCCCGCGAGCCTCGCTATGGCCTTGCTCTTGCTCAGGCCGCTAGCTACCGCGCCGATCTTGAGAACTTCGACTGGGCCGACGATAGCGATGAAGAGGAAAATCGCCGGACGGCCATCGCGCTTTCCCGGCAGACCGTCGGCCTCGCCCCCGACGACCCCGATGTGATCGGCCGGGTCGCGATCGTGCTCGGGCGCTTCGGCGAGGACATTGATGCCGCCCTCGCGCTGATCGATCGAGCTCTCGCGCTCAACCCGAGCTTCGCTCATGCCTGGTATTGGAGCGGTTGGCTTCGCCTGTTTGCTGGAGATACCGATTTGGCGATCCAGCATTTCAAGACTTCGATGCGCCTCGACCCGCGCGGCCAAAGGGGCTTCCATCTGTCCGGCATCGGCATGGCGCATTTCCTCAACCGTCGATTCGATGATGCGTTGGCGGTCCTCCGCGTGTCCCTCGAAGAAGTCCCGATCTTCACGGCGACTTATCGGTCGCTCGCAGCCTGCTACGCCCATATGGGTCGGCTCGAGGAAGCACGGTCGATCATCAAGCGGATGGCGTCTCTTACCCCCGTGCTGTTACCGTCGGCTAACCCGATCCGCGACCCGGAGCACCGCGAGCTTTTCCTATCCGGTCTGCGCCTGGCGGCCGGCGAGGCGACATGAGCCAGACCCGCCGCCTTGCGGCAATCCTCGCCGCCGATGTGGCGGGGTATTCGCGGCTGATGGGGGCGGACGAGGAAGGCACGCTCGAACGCCTCAAAGCGCTGCGCCGCGAGCTGGTCGATCGGAAGATCGCCGAGCATCACGGCCGGATCGTCAAGACCACCGGCGATGGAATGCTGGTTGAATTTGCCAGCGTGGTCGACGCGGTCCGGTGCGCGGTCGAGGTGCAGCAGGCGATGCCCGAGCGGAACACCGGTGTCGGGGCGGACAGCCGCATCGAATTGCGCATCGGCATCAATCTCGGCGACGTGATCGTCGAGGACGACGACCTCTACGGCGACGGCGTCAACATCGCCGCACGGAT
>DATEQL010000642.1:0-2609 GCA_035272665.1 Allostellaceae bacterium | reverse complement strand
CATTGCCGAAATGCGCTCCCCGGGGGAGATCTACGCTGGTTTATCCGGGCGCAGCGCATCACTCTCACGATCTTGGGAATGATAATAATACTCGTAGGATCCGAAATGTTCGCCCGCCAGCGTATCGCTCTTGTTAAGGAGAAGACTGATCCGAGGGCAGGCGCTGAGCATACTTAGACTGGCTTCGATTTCCACCTGCTGCGTGTGATGCGCCTCGACGATAAAAACGATCTGTCCGACTAACGGCGCAAGCGCAGCAGCGTCACTGCTCGCCATACAGGGCGGAGTGTCGATAATGATGTAGCGATCGGCAAAACGCCGCGTCATTTCGGCCATCAGGATCGCCATTTGATTGCTTGAAAACAGCTCCGGGACGTGCGGGCCGCCCCGGCCGGACGGGAGTACCATCAGATTTGGGACATTCGTCTGGATCAGCACCTCGGACAATTCGCGATTTCCCGCCAGCACGTCGACGATACCCTCCTCCCCCGGGATCCCGAGGATGGCCTGCAGGCTCGAGTGTTGCGTATCGACATCGACGAGCAGCGCTTTGACATCTCTCTCCGAGGCGAAAGCAAGAGCAAGGTTGAGCGAGATGAATGTCTTGCCTTCGCCTGGCCGAGCGCTCGTCACCATGATAAAGCGACCTGATCGCTGATCTGCAATCAAATTACCTTGCGACCATTGGGTCATCAGGTTCCGCTTTACGAGGCGGAACTCCTCGACGGTTCGCGATCGCCCAAACGAGGGCATGGTAATCCCGTAACCGGCGAGACGGCCGCGATCAAGGACCAATTCCGGACCGGCATGGCCCGCATCAGCGTCTCTAGCGGGCGGCAGTGGTTCGGGCTCGGTTGCCTCTCGTTGGCGCAGAAGCGCGGCGGCGCGTTCGATCAATCCGATCGATTCGGCCATTTACGAGACGCCTACCGAACGGAGGCCGATGCTCAGCATGAGTAACGTTCCGTACACAGCGACCAGAACCAAGGCGCTCGCGGTTACCCCGACCATCTGGAGCGCAGCACGGCGCTGGGCTGCGCCAATGGAAATCCGCGACACGCTTCCCAAGATCGGGATCCCGAGGTTGCGCAACTGACCGAGCGTCGCGAACGAGCGGTCGAGTTGCATCACCAAGAGCGGTGCGGCCACGCCGGCGCCAATACCAAGAGCGAGCACCACCGTCACGAGTAACGGCCGATTCGGCGCGGCCGGAACAGTTGGCACCTGAGGCGGATCGACGATGCGAAATTGGATCTTTTCGGTCTTGGTGTCGGCGGCGTTGGCTATCGAGGTTGCCTCACGACGCGCCACGAGTTCTTCGTAATTTTTCTTCAGCACGCCGTAGTCGCGGTTAAGATCTTGAGCTTGCACCAGCACACCCGGTGCTGACTGCGCGATCTTTTCGATCTTCACCTGCGCGCTCTCGGCCTCGGCGAGACGTCGCTGCGCGGCGGCGACAGTGGCCTCAGCGTCCACCAGTTTGACCTTGATTTGGTCGTAGGCACCGTTGGCGATCTGTCCTTTGTTTACAGCGTTGCCAGCTCGTCCCGCGGCCCCGCCCGATGCCCTTCCCGCTTCCGTCTCGAGCTGCGCGATCGCCTGTCGGGCGGCTTTCACATCCGGATGGTTCTCGGTGTATTTCAACAGCAAGCCGTCGAGATTTCGGCGAATCTCCTGAAGCCGCTCGTCAACTGGTGAGAGCTGGGCACCGGTGACAACCACCTGCAGACCGTGATCGACAGTCAGCGTCGACGGCACCGAAGCGAGCTCTTTTTGGATGGCATCCCGCCTTGTGACCGCATCCCCAACTTCGAGTTTAAGGCTGGCCACCGCACCACGCGCTTGCTCGAGCCGATTTCCGTTGTCGTCGCCCTGTGTCGCGTCCGGGCCCCGGTTCGGAACTATATCCGGGTACTTTTCGGCCAACTCCGCCCGCCGCTTCTCGGCCGCACGCAATTGATCTCGATACGAGGCGATCTCTCCTTCCAAGAAACGTTGCGCGCTGTCCATCTCGGCTCGGCTGCTGCCGGCCATCTTCTCGGCGAAGATCGTCAGCAAAGCCTGAACGATATTCTTCGCCATCACCGGATCGCTGTCACGGTAGGAGAGGGTCAACAGGTTCAAGGTAATCGGTCTGACCTCGATATCGGTAGCTAAACGCTTGAACAGCGCCTCCTTTTCTCCCGGGGTGCGGATTGCGGTATCGAGATCGGTAAGGCGAAGCAGCTGTTCCAGATTTGGTCGGCTGAGCAAAGTGCGCTGCATAAAGTCGAGATGGCGGCTGGGGTCGGTATCGGCCGCCAGTCCGCGCAGGAGCGGGGTCAGGAGCGGATCAGCATTGAGGTAGACCCGCGCCGACGATTCATATTTCGTTGGGACAAAGGCGGCGCCGATCCATCCGGCGGTACAGACTAGCCAGGCGGTACCCACGGCAAGCCATCGGTGTCGCCACAGCGCTTGCACGAACGGCATAGCTTGTGACTGTATCGACCTCATGACCGGCTCCAATGGTGTTGATCGGGCACAGTGATCCCCCGGTGAACGCTCTGGGTTCGATCAATCAGCCTTGCAACGGTAATCTGCAACGGCAAGGTACGACATTTCTAGAA
>DATEQL010000641.1:0-3330 GCA_035272665.1 Allostellaceae bacterium | reverse complement strand
GTCGCCGCCGGGACGTTCTATATGGATGACCTCCGCGCCGAATTCAGCCAGCTTCGTGCCGATATAGGGCTGCGCGATCAGCTGGCCGGTGCCGACCACACGAAGCCCTTCGAGCGGCCCGAAGGCGGGGACGACGCACGGTGTACCCGGCCGCTTCATGTTCTTGATCCAGGCGGGGATGGCCGGTTTCAAATCCTCGATCGTGTCCTCGTGTTTGATTAGCCTTGGATCATGCGCCATGATTTTCGGTCTCCCTTTTATCCGTCTTACCGCGCAGTTTGCGCCCAGTCCACGGCGTCCGCCGCCAGGATAGCTGAAGGCCGGCGCCCGACAGAGCCTATGAGCCTCACTCTATCCTCTGGCTGTATCTCGGGTTCGAGCGGGGTCAGGTTCCGGCCGCGATCATCCCTTCGAGCTCGATCTCGGCAGCAAGGCTATCGCGGTCGCGCCCGATCGTCAGCACCGCCAATTTGCGCCCGCCCTGGCGGTAGGTCACCGTGCAGTCCTTCGCCGCGAGGCTGCCGTCGATCTCGATCCGGTCCCATTTCGCGGCGTGACCGACATAGGAAAGCTGCAGATCGTGCTGCTGGGTCCAGAAGAACGGCACTGCGTCGAACCGTTCGCGCGCGCCGAGCATATTGCGGGCGGCGGTCTGACCCTGCCGCTCGGCGACGACCCAGTGCTCGATGCGGATCCGCTCGCCGGTCAGCCGGTCGGGCCACCGGGCGATGTCGCCGGCGGCCCAGATGCCGGGAATGCTCGACTCGAGATACGCGTCGACTGTGACGCCGCGGTCGACCGCTATCCCGGCCTGCTCGGCGAGTATCGTCTCCGGCCGCACCCCGATCCCGACGACGACGAAGTCGGCCTCGAGCTGTTCCCCGCTCTGTAATGTGACGCGGTCTTGATCGAACGAAGAGGCTGTAGTTCCGAGGTGGAAGACCACGCCGTGCTCCTCATGGAACTTGCGGACGAGATCTCCGACCTCCGCGCCAAAGACGGTTTCCATCGGGCGCGCTTCGGGTGCGACGACGTGTACCTCGAGGCCGCGCGCCCGCAGGGACGCGGCGACCTCGAGCCCGATAAAGCTGGCGCCGATGACCACCACCCGGCGCGATGCGGTCGCCTTTGCGATCAGTGCCCGGCTGTCTGAGAGCGTCCGCAGATAGTGGATATTCGGAAGATCGCTACCGGGAATTCTCAGCCGGACCGGTTCGGCGCCGGTGGCGAGGAGCAGCGCACCGAAGCGATGCCGGCTGCCATCGGCGAGCCGGACCTCGCGGCCCGTGGCGTCGATTGCGGCCGCGCGGGCGCCGAGCTTCAGTTCGATATCTTGCTCCCGGTAGAACTCGGGAGAGCGCAGCGGTATCCATTCCTCGGGCGCATTGCCGGCGAGGTAGTCTTTCGACAGGTTGGGTCGATCATAGGGCACCGCATCATCGGCGCTCAACATCGTGACCGGACCGGAATAGCCCTCGCGCCGTAGCATCTCGGCCGCGGCGTTTCCCGCCGCCCCGCCGCCAACGATGACGACCGACTCCGGCCCGGCGCGTGCTG
Organism: Allostellaceae bacterium; assembly: GCA_035272665.1. Taxonomy (GTDB): domain Bacteria; phylum Pseudomonadota; class Alphaproteobacteria; order ATCC43930; family CGMCC-115725; genus AP-15. Next base: position 1,773 of record DATEQL010000641.1, on the reverse strand, counting down.
GCGTCCGCCCGCCCCGCTCCTCCGGTTCGAGCTTTTCGCGGACATAGATTTTGGCGTCGCGCTGCTCGACCCGCCAGCACGAGACCGGATTGAGCGCCGGTGCGCGCAACGCCTCTCCGGTGCGCAGGCTGAAGCAGGCGTGGTGCCACGGGCAGCGGACCGTGTCCGCAACGATCACGCCCTCGGCGAGCGGACCGTGGTAATGCGTGCACTCCGCCCCGATCGCGAACAGCGCGCCACCATTGCGCGCCAAAAGCACCGCCTCACCCGCGACCTGCCCCAGGATCATGCCGCCCTCGGCGAGATCTGCAACCGGGATCCCCTGGGCGAAGTCGGGGCCGTCGAGCTTCTTTTCCTCATCGCTCACGGCTGCCTCCCTAACAATCCGGCGAAACCATTTCTCACCTCCGAATTCTATCCAGTCGCATCCGATCTGGCCAGGAAGCCTCGGCGAGGCTCGCCCCGGTTCTACCGGGTGTCGCCGCGGCGTCCTAGAGCAATGTCGGGTCATTGCTGGACCCGACTGAGACGGCGTTGTTCCCGGGACTGTAATGGTCCCGCGCTGCCGAGCCATGTTGGATTTCCCCGCGCACGATATGGTATAGACCCTGGTGGCCGTCGGCGGCCGGACGCCGCGTGGTCGGCGCCCGAGAGGAGGACCTGGGCATGGGTTGGCTCGATGGGCAGGTGGCGCTGGTGACGGGCGGTGGCTCGGGCATCGGCCGAGCGGTGGTGGCGCGGTTTGTCGAAGAGGGCGCACGTGTCGGGGTCTTGGACCGCGTTCCGGCCAGAGCCGAACAGCTGCAGTCGGAGTTTGGTAATGCGGTGATTGCTCTCACCGGTGATGTGGCACAACTCGCCGACAATAAAAGGGCCGTCGCCGACACCGTCCGCGCCTTTGATCGCCTCGACGTCTTTGTCGGCAATGCCGGGGTATTCGACGTCTACGCTCCGCTCGCCGAGTTTCCGGAAGAAAAGCTCTCCCAGGCCTTCGACGAGCTGTTCGGGATCAATGTCAAGGGATGCGTTTTCGGCGCCAAGGCTGCATTGCCGGAGTTGATGAAGACCGAAGGCTCGATGGTGTTTACCGCCTCGGTGGCAGGCTTGAACTCGGGCGGCGGTGGAACTCTGTACACCGCGTCGAAGCACGCTGTGGTGGGGCTGATCCGGCAGCTCGCGGTGGAAGTGGGGCCGCGGGTACGGGTCAATGGTGTGGCTCCAGGCGGCACGATCACAGATCTGCGTGGTTTGGCGGTTCTTAGCCAGGACGACCGCTCGCAGTTCACCGATCCCGGCACGGAAGATCGACTGCGGGGCGGCAATCCATTGCAAATCGCGCTGCAGCCCGCCGATCTCGCGGGAGCCTATGTGTTCCTGAGTTCGCGGACCAACGCCAGGGGCATCACCGGGACCATCGTTACGGTCGACGCCGGAGCCATGCTGCGGGTGCCGAGGCGAACCCAACAAAACCAATGAAGGAATAGCCGATGGGACTGGATATGAACCATCTGGTGGATGCCGAGCGCGGCCTGATCAGCCGGCGCATCTTCATCGAGCAGGAGATCTACGAGCAAGAGCTGAAACAGATCTTTGCGCGCTGCTGGCTCTTCTTGTGCCACGACAGCCAGATCCCGGAGCCCGGTGATTTTTTCACGACCTATATGGGTGAAGATCCGGTCCTGGTCGTGCGCGACACCGCGGGCCAGGTGCACGCCTTCCTCAACGTCTGCCGGCATCGCGGCAACCGCCTCTGCCGCGCCGAGACCGGCAATG